>NZ_JBFAIN010000014.1:0-119891 GCF_040654735.1 Saccharopolyspora sp. NPDC050642
CGGTAGCTAAGCTCCCCAGCGCTGATGGTACTGCACTCGACAGGGTGTGGGAGAGTAAGACACCGCCGACACATTATTTGAGAAGGGTCCCTTCTCTTCCGGTTAACGGAAGAGAAGGGACCCTTTTTTGTTCCCGCACGGTTCACGCGAACCGGCAAAAAGTGCCTCCTCTGGGAAAAATCACTCGCCCGCACCCGCGGTGGCAACGCGGCGGCCGCCGCGGGCGCCTCGGGTGCGCCGGCCGCGCCCTCCGCAGGCGCGCGGAGGTACCTGGTCGGCCTACTTCGGGCGCTCTAACTGGGGCGATGCTCACTCGGGTGGCGTAGTTCGGGGGCTCGATCGCGAGGTTCGTCCGGCTTAGACTCGGGAGTTAGTGAACTCGTTCACAAGCGGGTTCCCGGGGCGGTCCACCGGGACGAGCGGGCCGCGCCGCGCATTGCACCGGATCAAGGAGTGTCATGACCAGCGCCACCAGCCGCCGCCGACCGGACGAGGACGCCGAGGTGATCGTCGTCGGAGCAGGACCGGCCGGATCGACGGCTGCGACGTACCTGGCCCGCGCCGGCCTGGACGTCCTGCTTCTCGAGAAGAGCGTGTTCCCGCGGGAGAAGGTCTGCGGCGACGGCATCACCCCGAGGGGCGTCAAGCAGCTCATCGACCTGGGCATCGACACCCGCGAGGAAGCGGGCTGGCTGCACAACCGGGGTCTGCGGGTCGTCGGCGGCGGCGTGCGGATGGAACTGGACTGGCCGAGCCTGGCCGCCTTCCCGCCCTACGGCGTGGTCCGCCCCCGCAACGACTTCGACGACCTGCTCGCCCGCAACGCCCAGCGCGCCGGGGCCCGGCTGCTGCAGCAGACCACGGTGACCGGCGCGATCACCGACGAGCGGACGGGCCGGATCGTCGGCGTCGAGGCGAAGGCCGGCCCGGACCGGACCCCGGTCACCTACCGCGCGCCGTTGGTGCTGGCCTGCGACGGGGTTTCGGCCCGGTTGGCGCTGTCGGCGGGCATCGAGAAGCGCGACGACCGGCCGATGGGCGTCGCGGTGCGCCGGTACTATACGAGCCCGCGCACCAAGGACGACTACCTGGAGTCGCACCTGGAGCTGTGGGACCGCTCGAACTCCGACGAGCCGAAGCTGCTGCCGGGGTACGGCTGGATCTTCGGGATGGGCGACGGCACCGTCAACGTCGGACTCGGGATCCTGTCGACCTCCAAGGCCTACGGCAAGACGGACTACCGCCAGCTGATGCGTTCCTGGTTGGACGGAACCCCGGAGGAGTGGGGTTTCCGGGAGGAGAACGCCACCGGCCGGATCGGCGGCGCGGCGCTTCCGATGGGCTTCAACCGGACGCCGCACTACCGGAACGGGCTGCTGCTGGTCGGCGACGCCGGCGGGATGGTCAACCCGTTCAACGGCGAAGGCATCGCCTATGCGATGGAATCTGCCGCGCTGGCGGCGGAATGCGTGGTCCACGCGCTCGCCCGGCCGGCTGGTTTCTCGCGGGAGCAGGCGCTGCGGAGGTACCCGACGGTGGTGCAGCAGGCGCTCGGCGGCTACTTCCGGATGGGCAACATCTTCAGCAAGTTGATTGGCAATCCCACCGTCATGAAGGTGGCCACCAAGCATGGTCTACCGAGGGCGACGCTGATGCGTTTCGTGTTGAAACTGTTGGCAAATCTGTACGACGAGAAGGGCGGCGACGCCATGGATCGTGTGATCAGCACCACTACTCGGCTGACCCCTAGCGCTTGAGCGCAGGAGTCTGGTCAGATGTCCCGAGCAGTGTGCCGGACGTCTCAAAGTTAGGTTCGCCTCACTACGGAGTCGATACGGTCGACCGCATAGAGTGCGCACCGAAGCCGTAGATGTGTTCTGCGTCTCGGCGGGGGCCGCCGAAGGAGGGCAGCGGAGTGCTCGATCCCTACGTCCCGCTGGTGTTGTTGTTCGCACTGGCACTCGCGTTCGCGGTGTTTTCCGTCGCGATCGCGCCGCTGGTCGGTCCCCGCCGTTACAACAAGGCGAAGCTCGACGCTTACGAGTGCGGCATCGAACCGTCGCCGCAGCCGGTCATCGGCGGCGGCCGGATGCCGGTCGCCTACTACCTGACCGCGATGTTGTTCATCCTGTTCGACATCGAGATGGTCTTCCTCTACCCGTTCGCGGTCTCCGCCGACGCCCTGGGCCTGTTCGGCGTGGTCGAGATCGTGCTCTTCATCGCCACCGTCGGTTTCGCCTACGTCTACGTGTGGCGCCGCGGCGGCCTCGACTGGAACTAGCACCGCCAAGCAAGACGACCGCACGACTCTCAAAGGACTAGCCGCAGCGACGCGGGAAGGAGTGCCGGAGATGGGGCTCGAAGAGCAGCTGCCCAACGGCATCCTGTTGGCCAACGTGGAAAAGCTCGTCAACTGGACGCGGAAGACGTCGATGTGGCCGGCGACGTTCGGGCTGGCCTGCTGCGCGATCGAGATGATGACCGTCGGCGGTTCCCGCTACGACATCGCGCGCTTCGGCATGGAGCGGTTCTCCGCGACCCCCCGGCAGGCCGACCTGATGATCGTCGCGGGCCGGGTGACCAACAAGATGGCGCCGGTGCTGCGGCAGATCTACGACCAGATGCCGGAACCGCGCTGGGTGCTGGCGATGGGCGTGTGCGCCTCCAGCGGCGGCATGTTCAACAACTACGCGGTCGTGCAGGGCGTGGACCACGTAGTGCCGGTGGACATGTACCTGCCGGGATGCCCGCCGCGGCCGGAGATGCTGCTGGACGCGATCCTCAAGCTGCACGCCAAGATCATGGACGAGCCGATCAACGCGAAGCGGGCACAGCTGAGGCTGGAGAGCGGCGAGCGCACCCCGATGATCCCGTCCTCCGAGCGGTACGCGCCGAAGAACTGGGCGCAGCGGCGCCGGGCCGAGCGGCAGCAGGCCAAGCAGCGCCAGGAGTTGGGTTCCGATCCGTCGTTGGGGGCGCTGGACCCAGCGCCGAAGCGCCCCCGCGAGCTCAAAGCGGGCAGGTGAGTTCGGTTGGCAGACAATGAATCCCCGTCCTGGGCGATGGAGCCGGCCCGGCAGGGTTCCGCGCCGGTCTCCGGTCACGCCCGGCAGGGCATGTTCGGGGTTCGCGGCACCGGGGACACCTCCGGCTACGGCGGCCTGCGGCTGCCGGCCTACGTGCCGCCGGCAGCGGAGCGCCCGTTCGGCGGCTGGTTCGACGAGTTCGCCGACAACTTCTTCGCCGCGCTGAACGAGCAGGGCCTGCCCGCGGACACCGTGCAGCAGGTGACCGTCGATCGTGGCGAGATCACCTTCTACGTGCAGCGGGACCACCTGCTGGAGGTCTGCCGGACGCTGCGGGACGACCCGGCGCTGCGCTTCGAGCTGTGCAGCTCGGTGTCCGGTGTGGACTACGGCCCGGAGGTGCCGCAGCGGCTGCACTCGGTGTACCACCTGACGTCGATGACCTACCGGCGGCGGATCAGGCTGGACGTCGCGCTGGAGATCGACGACCCGCACGTTCCTTCCGTCGTGCCGGTGTACCCGACCGCCGACTTCCAGGAACGCGAGACCTGGGACATGTTCGGCATCGTCTACGACGGACACCCGGCGCTGACCCGGATCCTGATGCCGGACGACTGGGACGGCCACCCGCAGCGCAAGGACTACCCGCTAGGCGGGATCCCGGTGGAGTACAAGGGCGCCGAGATCCCACCGCCGGACCAGCGCAGGGCGTACTCGTGATGGCCGGGCGGCGGGGGTTTTCCGCGATTTCAATGGAAATCGGACCTTCGATTTCCATTGAAATCGCGGTCCGAGGACCGCAGCACACCGCGGAGAGGTGCTGGAGATGACTACCGAACCACTGGCCGACACCGGCCTCGGCGACCCGCACGCCCATCCGGGCGAGGCGGAGTCGCGGGAGACCACCGAGGGCCGGGTCTACACCGTCACCGGCGGCGACTGGGACGAGTTCATCGACGAGACGGCCGGCGAGGAGCGGGTCGTCATCAACCTCGGCCCGCAGCACCCGTCCACCCACGGCGTGCTGCGGCTGGTGCTGGAGCTCGAGGGCGAGACGGTCACCAAGGCCCGTTCGGTGATCGGCTACCTGCACACCGGCATCGAGAAGAACACCGAGTACCGCACCTGGACGCAGGGTGTCACGTTCGTGACTCGGATGGACTACCTGGCGCCGCTGCACAACGAGGCCGCCTACTGCATGGCGGTGGAGAAGCTGCTGGGCATCGAGGCGCCGCGGCGGGCGCAGGTGTTCCGGGTGCTGCTGATGGAGCTCAACCGGATCTCCTCGCACCTGGTGTTCCTGGCCACCGGCGCGATGGAGCTGGGCGCGACCACCGGCATGACCTACGGCTTCCGCGAGCGCGAAGAGGTCCTGCACCTGCTGGAGTACCTGACCGGCCTGCGGATGAACCACGCGTTCATCCGGCCCGGCGGCGTCGCCCAGGACCTCCCGGTGGACTACCGGGAGAAGATCCTGAACTTCGTCCAGGTGATGGACAAGCGGCTGCCGGACTACGACAAGCTGTTCACCGGCCAGCCGATCTGGAAGCAGCGCCTGAAGGACGTCGGGTACCTGCCGCTGGACGGCTGCATGCAGCTCGGCGTCACCGGCCCGCTGCTGCGCTCCGCCGGGCTCGCCTGGGACCTGCGCAAGATCCAGCCGTACTGCGGCTACGAGGAGTACGACTTCGAGGTGCCCACCAGCACCGACGCCGACTGCTACGCCCGGTACCTGCTGCGGCTGGAGGAGATCCACCAATCGCTGAAGATCATCCGGCAGTGCGTGGACAAGTTCGAGCCCGGTCCGCACATGGTGGAGGACGCGAAGATCGCCTGGCCGGCGAAGCTGAGCATCGGCCCGGACGGCATGGGCAACTCGCTGGAGCACGTCCGCAAGATCATGGGTCAGTCGATGGAGTCGCTGATCCACCACTTCAAGCTGGTGACCGAGGGCTTCGACGTGCCGCCGGGCCAGGTGTACGTGCCGATCGAGTCGCCGCGCGGCGAGCTCGGCTACCACGTGGTCTCCGACGGCGGTACCCGGCCGATGCGGGTGCACGTGCGTGAACCCAGCTTCGTGAACCTGCAGGCGATGCCCGCGATGTGCGAAGGCGGACTGGTGGCCGACGTGATCGCGGCGGTCGCCTCCATCGACCCGGTGATGGGCGGGGTGGATCGATGACCGAGCAGTTCGAGTTCACCACGACGGAAGAGGCGGTCCACGAAACCGCCGACACGTCGGTGTTCGGCGAGGACGTGCGGGCCGACGCGAAGCAGATCATCGCGCGCTACCCGGAGTCCCGGTCGGCGCTGCTGCCGATGCTGCACCTGGTGCAGTCGGTGCAGGGGCACGTCAGCGCCGCGGGAATCCAGTTCTGCGCGGAGCAGCTGGCACTGTCCACTGCGGAGGTCAGCGCCGTCGCGACGTTCTACACCATGTACAAGCGCAAGCCCTGCGGCCAGCACCTGGTGAGCATCTGCACCAACACCATGTGCGCGGCGCTCGGGGGCGACGAGATCTACCGGAAGGTCGGCGAGCACCTCGGTGTCGGGCACAACGAAACCGCCGGCACGCCGGGCGAAGAGGGCTCGATCACCCTGGAGCACGCCGAGTGCCTCGCCGCGTGCGACCTGGCCCCGGTGCTGCAGGTCAACTACGAGTACTTCGACAACCAGACGCCGGAGCAGGCGCTGGAGCTCGTGAAGGCCTTGCAGCGAGGGGAGAAGCCGGCGCCGACGCGCGGTCCCGCGCTCTCCGACTTCCGCGGCGCGGAGCGCCAGCTGGCGGGCTTCTTCGACGACCTCGAGTCCACTGTGGCGGGGCCGTCGGCGGCGGTCGAGACGATGCGCGGCGCGCAGCTGGCCAACGAGCGCGGCTGGACCGCGCCGAGCATGCCCGACGACGCGGAACTCCCGCCGCTGCCGGAGAAGAAGTGAGGGTGGCCATGACCGAACCCAGCACCAGCCCGGTGACCCCGGTACTGACGAAGCGGTGGCTGTCGCCGACCTCCTGGACGCTGCGCACCTACGAGCAGCTGGAGGGCTACACCGCGCTGCGCAAGGCCCTGAAGGCGCACCCCGACCAGCTGATCGAGCTGGTCAAGGGCGCCGGGCTGCGCGGCCGCGGCGGCGCCGGGTTCCCGGCCGGGGTCAAGTGGAGCTTCATGCCCAAGGACCCGGTCAAGCCGCACTACCTCGTCATCAACGCCGACGAGGGCGAGCCGGGCACCTGCAAGGACATCCCGCTGATGATGGCCGACCCGCACTCGCTGATCGAGGGCTGCATCATCGCCAGCTACGCGATGCGCGCCAACCACTGCATGATCTACGTGCGCGGCGAGGCGCTGCACCCGATCCGGCGGCTGAACAACGCGGTCCGCGAGGCCTACCAGGCCAGGTACCTCGGCAAGAACATCCTGGACTCGGGCTTCGACCTGGACATCGTGGTGCACGCCGGCGCGGGCGCCTACATCTGCGGCGAGGAGACCGCGCTGCTCGACTCGCTGGAGGGCAAGCGCGGGCAGCCGCGGCTGAAGCCGCCGTTCCCGGCCGCCGCCGGGCTCTACGCCTGCCCGACCACGGTGAACAACGTCGAGACGATCGCCTCGGTGCCCTTCATCGTCAACGGCGGCGCCGAGTGGTTCCGCAAGATGGGCACCGAGAAGTCGCCCGGCCCGAAGATCTACTCGATCTCCGGGCACGTCGAGCGGCCCGGCCAGTACGAGGCTCCGCTGGGCACCACGCTCCGCGAGCTGCTGGAGCTGGCGGGCGGCATGAAGGACGGCATCCCGCTGAAGTTCTGGACGCCGGGCGGCTCGTCGACCCCGATGTTCACCGCCGAGCACCTGGACGTGCCGCTGGACTTCGAGGGCGCGGCCGAGGCCGGGTCGATGCTGGGCACCACCGCGGTGATGGTGTTCAACGAGACGGTTTCGGTGCCGTGGGCCGTGATGAAGTGGACCCAGTTCTACGAGCACGAGTCCTGCGGCAAGTGCACGCCGTGCCGGGAGGGCACCTACTGGCTGGCGCAGGTGCTGGAGCGGATGGTCGACGGGCACGGCACCGAGGAGGACATCGAAACCCTCCTGGACGTCTGCGACAACATCTTCGGCCGCTCGTTCTGCGCCCTCGGCGACGGCGCGGTCAGCCCGATCGTCAGCGGCATCAAGTACTTCCGCGAGGAGTTCCTCGCGCTGTGTGAGAAGAACAAGACCGGCGAGCCCGCACTGGTAGGAGCGGCCCGATGACCGTGGCACCAAGCTCGAACGACGCTGCGGAAACCCGTCCGCTGCCTCCGGGTTACGTCCGCCTGACCATCGATGGCATCGAGGTCGTGGCGCCCAAGGGCGAGCTGCTGATCCGGACCGCGGAGCGGATGGGCATCACCATCCCGCGGTTCTGCGACCACCCGCTGCTCGACCCGGCCGGGGCCTGCCGCCAGTGCCTGGTCGAGGTCGAGATGGGCGGGCGGCCGATGCCGAAGCCGCAGGCGTCCTGCACCATGACCGTCGCCGACGGCATGGTGGTCAAGACGCAGCAGACCTCGCCGGTGGCGGACAAGGCGCAGCAGGGCGTGATGGAGCTGCTGCTGATCAACCACCCGCTGGACTGCCCGGTCTGCGACAAGGGCGGCGAGTGCCCGCTGCAGAACCAGGCGTTGAAGCACGGCCGGGCGGAGTCCCGCTTCCACGACACCAAGCGGACCTTCGCCAAGCCGGTGCCGATCTCCTCGCAGGTGCTGCTGGACCGGGAGCGCTGCGTGCTCTGCCAGCGCTGCACCCGGTTCTCGAAGCAGGTGGCGGGCGATCCGTTCATCGAGCTGCTGGAGCGCGGGGCGCTGCAGCAGATCGGCATCGGCGAGCAGCAGCCGTTCCAGAGCTACTTCTCCGGCAACACCATCCAGATCTGCCCGGTCGGGGCGCTGACCAGCGCGGCCTACCGGTTCCGGTCCCGGCCGTTCGACCTGGTGTCGACGCCCGGCCAGTGCGAGCACTGCGCGTCCGGCTGCGAGATCCGCAACGACTGGCGGCGCGGCAAGGTGATGCGGCGGCTGGCGGGCGACGACCCGGAGGTCAACGAGGAGTGGATCTGCGACAAGGGCCGCTTCGCCTTCCGCTACGCCACCGCCAACGACCGGATCACCCGGCCGCTGATCCGGGAGAACGGCGAGCTGCGGCCCGCGTCCTGGACCGAGGCGCTGCAGGCGGCCGCGAAGGGGCTCGCCGAGGCGCGTGACGCCGAGGGCGTCGGGGTGCTGCCCGGCGGGCGGCTGACCGTCGAGGACGCCTACGCCTACGCGAAGTTCGCGCGGATCGCGTTGCGCACCAACGACATCGACTACCGGGCCCGGCCGCACTCCGACGAGGAGCTGCGGTTCCTGGAGTCCACTGTGGTCGGCACCAGCCCGGGCAACGGCGTCACCTACCGGGATCTGGAGTCCGCGCCCGCGGTGCTGTGCGTGGCGTTCGAGCCGGAAGAGGAATCGCCGATCGTCTTCCTGCGGCTGCGCAAGGCGGCCCGCAAGCGCGGTGCCAAGGTGTTCCACGTGGCGCCGTGGGTCTCGCCGGGCGTGGAGAAGACGACGGTCATCGTGCACGACGGCGGGCCGGTGCGCACCGGGGCGCTGGTGCCGTGCGTGCCGGGCGGCGAAGCGGCGGCGCTGCGCGAGCTCCCGTCCGATGTGGACGAGGCGCTGCGGCAGCCGGGAGCGGTACTCCTCGTCGGCGAGCGCGCCGCAGAGGTACCCGGGCTGTACTCGGAGATCCTGCGCACCGCGCAGCGGACCGGCGTGAGCGTCGCTTGGATCCCCCGCCGCGCCGGCGAGCGCGGTGCGATCGAGGTCGGCGTCCTGCCGACGCTGCTGCCGGGCGGGCGCCCGGTGGCCGACGCCGAAGCCCGCGCCGAGCTGGAGCGGCACTGGGGCCTCGCCCCGGCCGCCCTGCCCGCCCGCGCCGGCCGCGACGTCACCGGAATCCTCGCCGCGGCGGCCGCCGGAGACCTCTCCGGGCTGGTCGTCGGTGGCGTCGACCCCAACGACCTGCCAGACCCGGCGCTCGCCGAGAAGGCGCTGCGCCGCGCGGGCTTCGTGGTCAGCCTGGAACTGCGGCCGAGCGCGGTCACCGAGCACGCCGACGTGGTGCTGCCGATCGCGCCGAGCACCGAGAAGGCCGGCAGCTACCTGAACTGGGAAGGCCGCCACCGCGAGTTCCGCACCACCATCGACGGCACCGGCGCGCTGCCGGACTGCCGGGTGCTGGACACCCTCGCGGTGGAGATGGACGTGGACCTGTTCACGCAGACCCCGGCCGCCGCGCTCGCCGAGCTCGAACGCGTCGGGCCGCACCTCGGTGCGGGGCTGCCCGCACCGGACGAGCCGCCCGCGGCGGCGCCGAGCCCCGGCGCGGGGCAGGCGGTGCTGGCGACCTGGCGGCAGCTGCTGGACAACGGATCGATGCAGTCCGACGAGCCGAACCTGGCCGGCACCGCGCGGCGCACCGTCGCGGTGCTCTCGCCGCGCACCGCGCAGCGGATCGGGCTCGGCGCCGGGCAGCGCATCGAGATCAGCACTGCCAAGGGCGCGATCGTGCTCGCGGCGGAGCTCGCCGAAATGCCCGACGACGTGGTGTGGCTGCCAGCCGACTCCGGTGCCTCGAAGGTGCACCGGACGCTGGGCGTCGGCCACGGCGCGGTCGTCGACATCGCCGCCACCACGGCGATGTCTCCCGCCGCCGGAAACGGCCACGGCGGCACGACCCACCTCGACGGGGGGAGAGCATGACCAGAACCGCGGAACTGCTCGCCGACGATCCGCTCTGGCTGATCCTGCTGAAGGTCCTCGTGATCTTCGTCTTCCTGGTCGTCATGACGCTGTTGACGATCTGGGCGGAGCGCCGGGTGATCGGGCGGATGCAGCACCGGCCCGGCCCCAACCGGGCGGGCCCGTTCGGGATTCTGCAATCGCTGGCGGACGGCCTGAAGCTGGCCTTCAAGGAAGACATCCGGCCGGTGCTGGCCGACAAGTGGGTGTACTTCCTGGCCCCGGTGATCTCCGCGACGCCCGCGCTGGTGTCGTTCTCGGTGATCCCGATCGGCCCCGAGGTCACCATCTTCGGCGAGCCCACCGCGTTGCAGCTGGTGGACCTGCCGGTCGGCCTGCTGGTAGTGCTGGCCTGCGCCTCCATCGGCGTCTACGGCATCGTGCTGGCCGGCTGGGCCTCCGGCTCGCCGTACCCGCTGCTGGGCTCGCTGCGCTCGGCGGCGCAGGTGATCTCCTACGAGATCGCGATGGGCCTGTCGTTCGTCGCGGTGATCATGTACGCGGGCACGCTGTCCACCTCGGGCATCGTCGAGGCGCAGAAGGACGGCTGGTTCTTCCTGCTGCTGCCGTTCAGCTTCTTGGTCTACGTGGTGTCCATGGTCGGCGAGACCAACCGCGCCCCGTTCGACCTGCCGGAGGCGGAGTCGGAGCTGGTCGGCGGGTTCCACACCGAGTACTCGTCGCTGAAGTTCGCGCTGTTCTT
The DNA here is from genome assembly GCF_040654735.1 of Saccharopolyspora sp. NPDC050642. Taxonomy (NCBI): domain Bacteria; kingdom Bacillati; phylum Actinomycetota; class Actinomycetes; order Pseudonocardiales; family Pseudonocardiaceae; genus Saccharopolyspora; species Saccharopolyspora sp. NPDC050642. The sequence continues at coordinate 10,547 of NZ_JBFAIN010000014.1, forward strand.
CCTCGCCGAGTACATCAACATGGTCACCGTCTCGGCGCTGGCGACCACGCTGTTCCTCGGCGGCTGGCACGCGCCGTGGCCGCTGTCGCTGATCGGCGACGGGGTGCTCAACACCGGTTGGTGGCCGGTGCTGTGGTTCCTCGGCAAGACGGTGGCGTTCCTGTTCTTCTTCATCTGGCTGCGCGGCACGCTGCCCCGCCTGCGCTACGACCAGTTCATGAACCTGGGCTGGAAGTTCCTGGTCCCGCTCAGCCTGCTGTGGATCATCGCGGTCACCGTGATCCGGGCGCTGCGCAACGAGGAAGCGGTCAGCTCGCAGCAGTTCCTCATCGGCGGCGGCATCGTGATCGCGATCCTGCTGGCGGCGACGTTCCTGATCCCGGACCGCAAACCGGCCAAGGACGCCGACGAGATCCCGCTGGCCGGCAGCGGATACCCCGTTCCGCCGCTGGACCTGCAAGTCCCCGAGACCCCGCCGCGCCGCACCCCGGTGCACAGCGGTGCCGACCGCACTGCGGGCGAGGTCGCGGGTCCGGAAGGCGAGGAGGCGCCTCATGGGAATGTTTGATCCGATCAAGGGCTTCGGCGTCACCTTCTCGACCATGTTCAAGAAGGTCGTCACCGAGGAGTACCCCGAGGTCAAGAAGATCCCGGCGCCCCGGTTCCACGGCCGCCACCAGCTCAACCGGCACCCGGACGGGCTGGAGAAGTGCGTCGGCTGCGAGCTGTGCGCGTGGGCGTGCCCGGCCGACGCGATCTTCGTGGAGGGCGGCGACAACACCGAAGAGGCCCGGTACTCGCCCGGTGAGCGCTACGGCAAGGACTACCAGATCAACTACCTGCGCTGCATCGGCTGCGGGTTGTGCATCGAGGCCTGCCCGACGCGCGCGCTGACGATGACAAACGAGTACGAGACCGCCGACGACAACCGCCAGGACCTGATCTACACCAAGGCGGACATGCTGGCGCCGCTGCTGCCAGGCATGGAGCAGCCGCCGCACCCGATGCGGCTCGGCAACGACGAGCAGGACTACTACGTGCGCGGGCCGGAACTGGCCAAGCAGCGTGGGGTTCCGGCGGAGCAGACGGTCGAGTCCGGGCACGAGGAGGCCGGGAGATGACCATCGAAGCGGTGCAGTTCCTCGCGCAGGCCCCCAGCGGCGTGGTGGGCACCGGCGAGACGGTGGCCTTCTGGGTGCTCGGACCGCTGGCGCTGGTCGGCGCGCTGGGCATGGTGTTCGCCCGCAACGCGGTGCACTCCGCGCTGTGGCTGGTGCTGACGATGCTGTGCCTGGGCGTGCTCTACATGGCGCAGAGCGCACCGTTCCTCGGGTTCACGCAGATCATCGTCTACACCGGCGCGATCATGATGCTGTTCCTGTTCGTGCTGATGATGGTCGGCCGCGACTCGTCCGACTCGGTGGTCGAGGTCCTGCGCGGGCAGCGGTTGTGGGCCGGGATCGGCGGCATCGGCCTGGCGGCCCTGCTGGTGTCCGGCCTGGCGCGGGCGCTGGTCGAGGTGACGCCCGCCGCGCCGCTGGACCCCTGGACGCCGACCGGCGGCGGCGCCGGCGGCCTCGGCCGGTTGATCTTCACCGACTACCTGTTCCCGTTCGAGCTGACCTCGGCGCTGCTGATCACCGCCGCGGTGGGCGCGATGGTGCTGGCCTACGGCGGCAAGGGCCGCGGCCCGCGGCTGAGCCAGAAGGAGCGGGCCGAGGCCCGGTTCCGCGGCTCCCGCCCGTCGCCGCTGCCCGGGCCCGGCGTGTACGCGACGGCCAACTCGGTCGCCGTCCCGGCGCTGCTGCCCGACGGCTCGGTGGCGCCGGAGTCGCTGTCCGAGCTGCTGGAGAACCTGCCCGCGGACCGGCTCGGCGACGAGCGGCGCGCGGTCGCAGGCCAGCAGCCGGCGCCCGACCCGCACGCGTTGACCGGCGGGCACCACGAGGAGACGCCCCCGGTGCCAGAGCAGAAGCCGCCGCACACCAACGGGAACGGGGCCCACCAGAACAACGGCCACGAGTCCGAGCACGTCTCCTCCGAGGAGGTCCGGCAGTGACCCCCACCTACTACCTGCTGCTGTCGGCGTTGCTGTTCACCATCGGCGCCGTCGGGGTGCTGGTGCGGCGCAACGCGATCGTGGTGTTCATGTGCATCGAGCTGATGCTCAACGCGGTCAACCTGACGCTGGTGACCTTCGCGCGCATCGAGGGTTCGGTGCACGGGCAGGTCATGGCCTTCTTCGTGATGGTCGTCGCCGCGGCCGAGGTGGTGGTCGGCCTGGCCATCATCATGTCGATCTTCCGGACGCGTCGCTCGGCCTCGGTCGATGACGCAAACCTGCTGAAGTACTGAGAGGGCGCGTGGTGACGGCAAATACGATTACCGCGGCGATGAATTCCGGGGCCTTCCTGACCGGGACCAACCCGGACGTGGTCAGCGCGGCCGGCGCGATCCAGCAGAACGCCTGGCTGCTGGTCGGGTTCCCGGCGCTGGGCGCGTTGATCCTGCTCGTCGCCGGGCGCCGGGCCAACGGCTGGGGCCACATCCTCGGCTGCGCCACCGTGATCGCGTCGTTCGTGTACGGGTTGCTGCTGTTCAGCTCCATCGCCGGGATGCCGGAGAGCGGCCAGGTGCGGGAACTGCACATGTTCTCGTGGATCCCGGTGAACGCGCTGCAGGTCGACTTCGGGCTCCGGATCGACCCGCTGTCGATGGTGTTCGTGCTGCTGATCACCGGCGTCGGCTCGCTGATCCACGTCTACTCGATCGGCTACATGTCGCACGACCAGGAAGGCCGCACCGGGCGGGACAACACCGAGCGCCGCCGGTTCTTCGCCTACCTCAACCTGTTCGTCGCGGCGATGCTGGTCCTGGTGCTGGGCAACAGCTTCGTGACCCTGTACCTCGGCTGGGAGGGCGTCGGTCTCGCGTCGTACCTGCTGATCGGCTTCTGGCAGGGCCGGCCGTCGGCGGCCGCGGCGGCGACCAAGGCGTTCGTGATGAACCGCGTCGGCGACGTCGGGCTGGCGCTGGCGATCTTCCTGCTGTTCGCCAACCTCGGCACCACGCAGTACACCGAGGTCTTCGCCCGCGCCGGTGAGCTCACGCCGGGCGTGCTGCTGGCCATCACGCTGTTGCTGCTGCTGGGCGCCTGCGGCAAGTCCGGCCAGGTGCCGCTGCAGGCGTGGTTGCCGGACGCCATGGAGGGCCCGACCCCGGTGTCCGCGCTCATCCACGCGGCGACGATGGTCACCGCGGGCGTGTACCTGATCGCGCGGTCCAACCCGCTGTTCACGCTCTCGCCCGGCGGGCAGCTGGCCGTCACCATCGTCGGTGCGGTGACGCTGCTGGTCGGCTGCATCATCGGCTGCGCCTACGACGACATCAAGAAGGTCCTGGCGTACTCCACGGTCAGCCAGATCGGCTACATGATGCTGGCCGTCGGGCTCGGGCCGGCCGGGTACGCGCTGGGCATCATGCACCTGCTCACCCACGGCTTCTTCAAGGCCGGGCTGTTCCTCGGCGCCGGTTCGGTGATGCACGGCATGAACGACGAGGTCGACATGCGCAAGTTCGGCGGCCTCTACCGGTTCATGCCGATCACCTTCGCCACCTTCGGGCTCGGCTACCTGGCGCTGATCGGCTTCCCGTTCCTGTCCGGGTACTACTCGAAGGACGCGATCATCGAGGCGGCGTTCGGCCAGGAGGGCTGGCGCGGCTGGGTGTTCGGCGGCGCGGCGATGCTGGGCGCGGCGATCACCGCGTTCTACATGACCCGCCTGGTGCTGATGACGTTCTTCGGCGAGAAGCGCTGGGAGAACCTGAAGGCGAGCAACGGCAAGGACTTCCACCCGCACGAGTCGCCCGCGGTGATGACCGCGCCGATGATCGTGCTGGCCATCGGTTCGGTCGCGGCGGGCATGTTCCTTGCCGGCGGCGACCGGCTGGTCGGGTTCCTGGCGCCGTCGCTGGGTGAGCTGCACGAGGCCGAGCACACCGCGATCCCGCACGCGCTGATCCCGGTGCTGACCGTCGCGCTGTCCGCGCTGGGCGCGCTGATCGCCTGGCTGGTGGTCGGGCGCAGGCCGGTGCCGGTGGAGCGCCCGGAGCGGGTTTCGCCGATCGTCCGCGCGGCCCGCGCGGACCTGGGCGGCAACGCCCTGAACAACGCCTTGGCGGTGCGGCCGACGTTCGGCCTGGCGCGCGGACTGGTCACCGTGGACCGCAAGGGCGTCGACGGCGCGGTCAACGGCATCGCCGGATTCCTCGGCTTCAGCTCCGGCCGCCTGCGCCGGCTGCAGACCGGTTTCGTCCGGTCCTACGCCCTGTCCATGCTCTTCGGCGGAATCCTGGTGATCGCCGCCCTGATGGCAGTGGGGATCCCGACATGACGACCTGGCTGCGCCCCGGACCGCAGTTTCAATTGAAACTGCACGTCCACTGTGGACTCGGTTGGCCGAGTGAGCTCCGGGAGGAGATCCGATGACCCTGCTCCTCGCACTGATCCTGCTGCCGATCGTCGGGTCGGTGGTGGTGGCGCTGCTGCGCGGCAACGCGCCGGTGGCCAAGTGGACCGCGCTCGGGTTCTCCTTGGTGGAGCTGGTGATCGCGCTCGCCGCGTGGGCCGCCTACGACCCGGCGGGTCCGCGGCTGCAGCTCACCAGCTCGGTGGAGTGGATCCCGGCGTTCGACATCCGGCTCTCGTTCGGCGTGGACGGCATCGCGCTGGTGATGATCGCGGTGATCGCGCTGCTCACCCCGCTGGTGCTCGGCTACAGCTGGGGCGAGCGGCTGCCCGCCGGGCGCACCCACGGCGGTTTCTTCTCGTTGCTGCTGCTGGAGCAGGCCCTGACGGTGGCGGTGTTCGCCGCGACCGATCTGTTCCTGTTCTACGTGCTCTTCGAGATCATGCTGATCCCGATGTACTTCCTCATCGGCGGCTACGGCGGCGAGAAGCGCACCTACGCCGCGGTGAAGTTCTTCCTGTACTCCTTCCTCGGCGGCCTGATCATGCTGGCCTCGGCGATCGGCGCGTACGTCTACAGCGCAGAGGTCACCGGCACCGGCACCTTCGACTGGGCGACGCTGGTGCCAGTGCTCTCGGAAGCACCGACCAGCGTGCAGGTGTGGCTGTTCCTCGGGTTCTTCACCGCGTTCGCCATCAAGGCCCCGCTGATCCCGTTCCACACCTGGCTGCCGGACGCGGCGCAGCAGGCGCCGATCGGCGTGGCCGTGATCGTCGTCGGCGTGCTCGACAAGGTCGGCACCTTCGGCTTCCTGCGCTACAGCCTGCCGCTCACGCCGGAGGCGTCGAAGCTGCTCGCCCCGCTGGTGCTGGTGCTCGCGGTGATCGGCGTGCTCTACGGCTCGCTGCAGGCCTTCGGCCAGACCGACCTCAAGCGCTTCATCGCCTACGTGTCGATCGCGCACTTCGGCTTCATCGCGCTGGGCATCTTCGCGTTCACCTCGCAGGCGCAGGTGGGCGCGGTGTCGTACATGATCAACCACAGCATCGCGACCGGCATGCTGATCCTGGTGATCGGCATGGTGATCGCGCGCGGCGGCTCCACCCGGATCGCCGACTACGGCGGCATGGCGAAGGTGGCGCCGCTGCTGGCCGGCACGCTGCTGATCGCCGGGCTGAGCACCCTGTCGCTGCCGGGCACGAACTCGTTCATCAGCGAATTCCTGGTGCTGGTCGGCGCGTTCCAGACGCAGCCGGTCTACACGGTGCTCGCCACCATCGGCATGGTGCTGGCCGCCGTCTACGTGCTCTGGCTGTACCAGCGGACGATGCAGGGCCCGGTGCGCGGCGACGCGCTGCTGGGCACCGCCGGTGGCCCGGGTGCGGTGACCGACCCGAACAAGCCGGGCGCGCACCGGCTGCGGGTGGCCGACCTCGGCGCCCGCGAGATCGCGGTGCTGACCCCGCTGATCGTGCTGGTGCTCGCGTTGGGCTTCTACCCGAAGCCGGTGTTGGACGTGATCAACCCGTCGGTCGCGGCAACCATGAGCGAGGTCGGCGTCACCGACCCCGTGACCTCGCAGGGAGGTAACTGACAGTGGGTGCTTTGACGCAGGGGCCGGCTGCCTTCGCGCAGCTCCCGCCCGTGGAGATCCCGCCGATCGACTACGCGGCCATCGCGCCGGTCCTGGTGATCCTCGGCGCGGCCTGCCTGGCGATCCTCGTCGAGGCGTTCCTGCCGCGGCACCAGCGCTGGTCGGTCCAGGTCGGGCTGAGCCTGGTGGCGATCGTCGTCGCCGGGGTGGCGCTGGCGGTGTACGCCCGCTCCGGCAGCACCGGCGTGACCACGCTGTCCGACACCCTCGCGATCGACCCGCCCACGCTGTTCCTCTGGGGCACGCTCCTCGCGCTCGGCCTGGGCGCGATCCTGCTGATCGCGGACCGCTCGGTGGAGCCGGGCGGCGCGTTCGTCTCCGAGTCGCGGGCGACCGACGGGCCGGGCGCGATGACCCGCGCGGCCGCCGGGGTCGCGGGGATGCGCACCGAGGTCTTCCCGCTCGCCCTGTTCTCGCTCGGCGGGATGATGGTGTTCTGCGCGGCGAACGACCTGCTGACGATGTTCATCGCGCTCGAGGTGCTGAGCCTGCCGCTGTACCTGATGTGCGGGCTGGCCAAGCGCCGGCGGCTGCTGTCGCAGGAGTCGGCGGTCAAGTACTTCCTGCTCGGCGCGTTCGCCTCGGCGTTCTTCCTGTACGGCCTGGCCCTGCTCTACGGCTACGCGGGTTCGGTGAAGCTGCAGGCGATCGCGGACGCCACCGCCGGTTCGGACCGCTCGGACACGCTGCTGTTCGCCGGGCTCGGCCTGCTGCTGGTGGGCCTGCTGTTCAAGGCCTCGGTCGGCCCGTTCCACACCTGGACCCCGGACGTCTACCAGGGCGCCCCGACCGCGGTCACCGGCTTCATGGCCGCCTGCACCAAGGTCGCCGCGTTCGGCGGGATCCTGCGGGTGCTGCAGGTCGCGTTCCAGGCCTCCAGCTGGGAGTGGCGCGGCGTGCTGTGGGCCGTCGCGATCGCCTCGATGGTCATCGGCGTGGTGCTCGGCCTGACGCAGCGCGACATCAAGCGGATGATCGCCTACTCGTCCGTCGCGCACGCCGGGTTCATGCTGATCGGCTCGCTGGCGCTGACCGGTCGCGGCCTGTCCGCCACGCTGTTCTACCTGCTGGCCTACGGGTTCACGACGATCGCCGTGTTCGGGGTGATCAGCCTGGTGCGACGCGCCGATGGTGAGGCAACTCACCTTTCGGACTGGGCGGGGCTGGCGAAGCGTTCTCCGCTGGTCGCAGGGGTGTTCACCTTCCTGTTGTTCGCCCTCGCCGGCATCCCGCTGACTAGCGGTTTCGTCGGGAAGTTCGTGGTGTTCGAGGCGGCGCTGGCCGACGGCATGGCGCCGCTGGTGGTGGTGGCCCTGGTGGCCAGTGCGGTTGCCGCCTTCTTCTACCTTCGTGTCATCGTGCTGATGTACTTCAGCGAACCCGCCGAGGACGGCCCCACCGTCAGCGTGCCGGGTGCGTTCACGACAGCGGCGATCACGCTCGGTGTGGTCGTCACGCTGTTGCTGGGCGTGCTGCCGACTTTGGCGCTGGACTGGGCGAACGTCGGCGGCTTCGTGTCGTAGAGTGCTCGCCCGTAGGGCGAACCGGGGGAGCGAAGGCGACGGTGACGTGAGCAAGCCAGCGGGTGACCCGATCAACGACCTGTCCGCGGGTGGATTGGGCGGGTTCGTCGACATCGCCGACGAGGCGTTGGCCGACTCGGTGCGGCAGGGCATGGACCGGGTGGAGCGGCTCCTGCGCGAATCCGTGCGCAGCGACCTCGAGTTCGCCACCCGCACCTCGCTGCACCTGGTGGACGCGGGCGGCAAGCGGTTCCGGCCGCTGTTCACGCTGCTGGCCGCGCAGTTCGGCAACCCCGCCGCGGACGAGGTGATCAAGTCCGCCGCGGTGATCGAGATGATCCACCTCGCCACGCTGTACCACGACGACGTGATGGACGAGGCGACCATGCGGCGCGGCGCGACCAGCGCCAACGCCCGCTGGGACAACTCGGTGGCGATCCTGACCGGTGACTTCCTGTTCGCCCAGGCGTCCCGGCTGATCGCCGATCTGGGCGGCGCCGCGGTCCGGGAGATGGCGGGCACCTTCGAGGCGCTGGTCACCGGGCAGATGCGGGAGACCGTCGGGGTCGGCGAGGACGAGGACGCGGTCGAGTTCTACCTGAAAGTGATCTTCGAGAAGACCGGATCGCTGATCGCCACCGCCGGGCGGTTCGGCGCCTGGTTCTCCGGCGCGGACGAGGCGACGATCGACGCCCTGGAGCGGATCGGCCGGATCATCGGCACCGGTTTCCAGATCTCCGACGACATCATCGACATCGCTTCGCCGGCCAAGGAATCGGGCAAGACCCCGGGTACCGACCTCCGCGAGGGCGTCCGGACGCTGCCGATGCTGTACGCGCTGGCGGACCCGGCGACCTCCCCGCGGCTGCGCGACCTGCTGTCCCGGCCGCTGAGCGAGGACGCCGAGGTCGACGAGGCGCTGGAGCTGCTGCGCGGGTCCAGCGGGCTCGCGCGGACCCGCGCCACCCTGGACGAGTACGCCGACGACGCCCGCAAGGAACTCGCCTCGCTGCCGGACGTCCCGGCCCGCGAAGCGCTGTCGATGCTGGTCGACTACGTGGTGGCGCGCACCCGCTGATCGCCGGCTGAACCTGTTTCCAGGCTTGTTCTGCGTGGCGGTGCGGGTGGCGGCCCCCTGCGGAGTTGATGCGGCCTTCTCGCTGTGGGATCCCCGGTGGGCGCCGTGAACCCGCAGCGGTGTGAGTTGCTTGGGTGGGCCAAGCGGCTGCGCCGCTTCGAAGAAGAAGCACACGTGCCCGGAAAGTTGTGCAAGCACCACCCACGTGTGTCACGAGCCGGTCAAGCTGGTCCGCGGCCGGGGTGCCGCGTGATAGGTATCCCCGGAGAACTGGCGGCGCTGCTGGAGCCCTGAGGAGGGACATCTCTCGTGATCACCTGGCTGTTCACCCAGGTGTGGCTGTGGAGCCTCGCCGCGTTCGCATTGGGTGCGCTGATCACCTGGCTGCTCTTCGTCCGCCCGCTGCGCAGGCAACTGGCCGAACTCACCGCTGGCTACCCGGAGGGCGAGTACCTGTACGAGCAGGACGAGTCGGCCGTCGCCGGAGCCCCGCTGGACCTGCTGCAACCCGCGCCGCCGCGCTGGGAGCGGCCGGACGACCCCGAGGTCGGCGACTGGGGCCGGGCCCCGCGTGCCTGGGTGGCGCCGGAGAAGGCCAATCCCGAGCGGTCCGACTCGGACAGCGAGTGGTTCCGCCAGTGGGACGAACGCGTGAACGGGGTCGACCAGGCCGACGCCGCCGTGACCGCGGTGCAGCCGCGAGTGCCACCGGCGGCTGAGGCCCCGAAGCCGGTGGCTCCGAAGCCCGAGTTCCCGAAGTCCGAGGAGCCGGATGCGGACGAGCCGACGGAGTCGGTGAAGCCGGTGCAGCCGCCCGCGGAAGCGCCGGTGGAACCGCCGGCCGCGGAGCGGAAGGCGGAGGAGCCCGCGACCGACATCTCGGCGTGGCCGGAGGCCGAGCCCGAGGAGTCGCGGACCTCCGGGCGGCTCGAAGACGCGGACGACGCGACGGAGTCGCGGTTGTCCGGGCAGCTGCGGTCGCTGTTCGAGAACGTGGAGCCGCGCAGCGGCGCAGCGGCCGAGACGCCGTACGTGCCACCGGTCGGAGCGGATGCGACGCAGGTGATCCCGAAGGTCGCAGACCGAGGACCGGAGAGCGCGGACAGCGCGGACAGCGCGGTGGGGTCGGCGGAGCCGCCGCCGCTGCCGCGGCGGACGCCCGGCGCCGGCCCGCGGCCCGGTCGGGAGGGCGGCTCGGGGCCGATGATCAAGGGGCACTCCGCGTCGAGGCAGTACCACAGCCCCGAATCGCCGGCCTACGACAAGATCGTCGCCGACGTGTGGTTCCGCACCCCGGCCGACGCGGAGATCGCCGGTTTCGAGCCCTGGAACGGCCAGCGCACCACCTGAGCGCTCCGCCTGGCCGGACGTTCGGCCAGGCCTTTCCTCACTCCGGTTGGGGCTGGCGTTCCAGGAGCCGGGAGAGCACCACGGTGGACACCGTCCGGCTCACGAACTGGACCGACCGCAGGCGCTCCATCGCCTCTTCGAGGTGGTGGATGTTCGCCGCCCGCAGGTGCACGATCGCGTCCGCCTGCCCCGACACCGTGTAGGCCGCGACCACTTCCGGCAGCGGTTCCAGGCCGTTGCGGATCCGGTGCGCCGGGACGTTTCCCTCGCAGTGCACCTCCACGAACGCCTCCGTGCCCCAGCCCAGCGCCTCCGGGTCCACGACGGCCGTGAACCCCTGCAGCACGCCCTGGTCCAGCAGCTTGTCCACCCGGCGCTTCACCGCGGGCGCCGACAGGCCCACCTCCGCGCCGATCTCCGCGTAGCTCGCCCGGGCGTCGGCCACCAGGCGCGAAATGATTCGTTGGTCCAAGGCGTCCATACGCAACATTCTGCCGTAAAAAACGAACGTAGCGTTATTGATGGGTGGTCAGGAGAACACTTAGATTTCGATTCATGACGGTTACCGCCGGTTCGGCTCTCGAGGCCCTCGCGCCGCCCCAGGCCACCACGCGCCACTACGTGATGTGCGCGCCCAAGTACTTCACCGTCGAGTACTCGATCAACCCGTGGATGGACCCGGGCAAGCCGGTGGACACCGACCTGGCGATGGTCCAGTGGACGGAGCTGAAGCGCGCCTACGAGCGGCTCGGGCACGTCGTCGAGCTGGTCGAGCCGCAGCCGGGCCTGCCCGACATGGTGTTCGCGGCCAATTCGGCGACCGTGATCGACGACCGGGTGCTGGGCGCCCGGTTCCGCGCGCCGCAGCGGGCCGCCGAGGCCGAGCACTTCCGGCGCTGGTTCGTCACCCGCGGCTACCGGAACCTGGTGATGCCGTCCCGGATCAACGAGGCGGAGGGCGACTTCGCCTGGACCGGCCGGGTGCTGCTGGCGGGCAGCGGGTTCCGCACCGATCCGGAAGCGCACGCGGAGGCCCAGGAGGTGCTCGGGGTGCCCGTGGTCTCGCTGCGCCTGGTCGACCCGCGCTACTACCACCTGGACACCGCGCTGTTCGTGCTGGAGCGCGGCGAGCGGGCGCAGATCGCCTACTTCCCGGATGCCTTCTCGCCCGGGTCGCGCCGCGTGCTGGAGCGGATGTTCCCGGACGCCGTGATCGCCGACGCCACCGACGCCGCCTGCCTCGGCCTGAACGGGGTTTCCGACGGGCGGCACGTGGTGCTGCCGGCGGAGGCGACCGGGCTCGCCGCGCAGCTGGCCGCCCGCGGCTACGAGCCGGTCCTGCTGGACATCTCCGAGCTCCGGAAGTCCGGCGGCGGCCCGAAGTGCTGCACGATGGAACTCCACGCCTGAGGGGGCGGGGTGCGAAGGGCGTCGTCGACCTGCGACGACGCCCTTCTTCGTCACTGCTCCAGGACGGCCTGCACGCCTAGCTCGATGCTGATCGTGGGGCCGACCACGGCGATGCCCTTCGCCAGGGTGGCCTGCCAGTTCACCGAGTAGTCCTCGCGGCGCAGCGTCCCGGTCGCGTGGCAGGCGACCCGCAGGTCGCCGTCGAAGCCCGGCCCCTGCCACTTCCGCTGGCCCAGGTAGGTGGTCTCCAGCTGCACCGGGCTGCTGGTGCCGCGCAGCGCCAGGCGGCCGCTGATCATCCAGCGATCGGCGCGCAGGTGCGTGAACCGGTCGCCGGTGAAGGTGATCCGCGGGTGGTTGGCCACGTCGAAGAAGTCCGCCGACCGCAGGTGGTCGTCGCGCATCTTCACGCCGGTCTCGATGCTGGCCGCGTCGATGGCCACCTGGATCCGCGAGTCCTCGAACCGCGGCGCCACCTCCACCACGCCGTCGTAGTTCTTGAACATCCCGTGGATCTTGGACATGCCGATGTGCTGGGCGATGAACCGGATCTCGGTGTGGTACGGGTCGAACCGGTAGCGGCCCGGGCTCGGCAGTTCCAGCGAGGCGTCCGGCTCCAGGCGGATGCCGCCGAGCGAGCAGTGCTGGTTGACCCGCACCTCGACGCGGGTGGTGTACCGGCGGTAGCCGCCCGCGCTGATCGACATCTTGTGGGTGCCGGGCGCGATCGAGGTGACGAAGCAGCCGTAGCTGTCGGTGGTGCCGTGCGCGGACCGCTGGTTCAGCCGGTCCAGCAGCGTCACGGTCGCGCCGGGCAGCAGCGAGCCGCTCTCGTCGTGCACCTGGCAGGTCAGCAGGCCGCTGTCGAGCGGCGTCGGGGGGAGGAAGCCGCCGGAGATGCCGGTTCGCGCCGGCGTGCCCTTGCTGGTCGAGTGCCGGCGACGCAGCCTGGCGAAGATCATTCGGTGCCCTCTTCTGGTCCTCCGGTCCCCGAACCGGATAAAGGTTGTGATTTCAACTAACTGACCATGGTACGGCCGCGAGCCCGGTGGTCCAGCCCTCCGGCGACGTTGGCTTCAGCACATCCGCCCAGCGGAACTACGACTCGCGCCGAGTCGTTTTCTGGGTGACCTTCGGATTACGTGGAAAGGTGTTCTGGGAGGCCATCCATCCCGGTCGGGGAACCGGGGCTGGCCCTCGGGCGGAGGCAGGCACGGTGCACAGTCACGTCAACGGTTTGAAGACCGCTCTGCTGCTCGGCGGCATGAGCGCGCTGGTCCTGTTGGTCGGGTCGATCTTCGGCCGGACCGGCCTGGTCATCGCGTTCTTCGTGGCGCTGGGCATGAACGGCTACGCGTACTTCAACTCGGCCAACCTGGCCCTGCGCGCGATGCGCGCCCGGCCGGTGTCGGAGGCCGAGCAGCCGGCCATGTACCGGATCGTGCGCGAGCTGGCGACCTCGGCGCGGCAGCCGATGCCCGCGCTGTACATCAGCCCGACGCGAGCGCCCAACGCCTTCGCCACCGGCCGCAACCCGCGCAACGCCGCGGTGTGCTGCACGTCGGGAATCCTCGAACTGCTCAACGAGCGCGAGCTGCGCGCGGTGCTCGGCCACGAGCTCTCGCACGTCTACAACCGCGACATCCTGATCTCCAGCGTCGCCGGGGCGCTCGCCAGCGTGGTGACGTTCCTGGCCAACTTCGGGATGTTCTTCGGCATGTTCGGCGGCAACGACGAGAACCGGCCCAACCCGTTCGCGATGCTGCTGGTGGCGCTGCTGGGCCCGATCGCGGCCGCCGTGGTGCAGATGGCCGTCAGCCGCTCCCGCGAGTACCAGGCCGACGCGTCCGGGGCGCAGCTGACCGGGGATCCGCTGGCGCTGGCGTCGGCGCTGCGCAAGCTGGAGCGCGGTACCCAGCTGGCGCCGCTGTCACCGGAACCCCAGCTGGTGTCCCAGTCGCACCTGATGATCGCGAACCCGTTCCGCCCTGGCGAGCGGCTGGCGCGGCTGTTCTCCACGCACCCGCCGATGGCCGACCGCATCCGCCGCCTGGAAGGCATGGCCGGCCACCAGCTCCCCCCGGCCTGGTGACGCAATTTCAATGGAAATCGGACCTTCGATTTCAATGGAAATTGCGGAGCCGTAACGGTGTGTCGCGCCCCGACACACCGCAACCTGTGGACAACCTCGGGTCCCTGTGGACAACTTCCGCAATTTCAATGGAAATCGGACCTTCGATTTCCATTGAAATTGCGGTAGGTGGGAGGAGCGGACGGGTCAGCCCGTGGCGCCGGAGCGGCGGGCGACGTCCATGACGTACTCGCCGTAGCCCGACTTGGCCAGCTTGGCGCCGAGCTCGAAGCACTCGTCCGCCGAGATGTAGCCCATGCGCAGGGCGATCTCCTCCAGGCAGGCGATCCGCACGCCCTGGCGGTGCTCCAGCACCTGCACGAACTGCGCGGCCTCCACCAGCGAGTCGTGGGTGCCGGTGTCCAGCCAGGCGAAGCCGCGGCCGAGCTGCGTCAGCCGCGCCCGGCCCTCCCGCAGGTAGGCGAGGTTGACGTCGGTGATCTCCAGCTCGCCGCGGGCCGACGGCGTCAGCCCCTTGGCGATGCCCACCACGTCGTTGTCGTAGAAGTACAGGCCGGTGATGGCCATGTTGGACTTCGGCTCCGTCGGCTTCTCCACGATCGACACCAGCCGGCCGTCCTCGCCCACCTCGCCGACGCCGTAGCGCTGCGGGTCGCGGACCGGGTAGCCGAACAGGGTGCAGCCGTCGAGATCGCGAACGCACTGCTGGAGAACCCGGGAGAAGCCCTGCCCGTAGAAGATGTTGTCGCCGAGCACCAGCGCCACCGGGTCATCGCCGATGAAGTCCGCCCCGATCACGAACGCCTCGGCGAGCCCGTTGGGCTGGGCCTGCTCGGCGTACTCGATGCGGATGCCGAACTGGGAGCCGTCCCCGAGCAGCCGCCGGAACAGCGGCATGTCGGCCGGGGTCGAGATGAGCAGCACTTCCCGGATGCCGGCCAGCATCAGCACCGACAGCGGGTAGTAGATCATCGGTTTGTCGTAGACCGGGAGCAGCTGCTTGGACACGGCCTGCGTCAGCGGATGCAGGCGCGTCCCGTTGCCGCCCGCCAGCACGATCCCCTTCACCTGGGTCCTCCAGCGGTGGTTTACCGGAAATTCTCGAACTGGAGCGGGGCGTCGAAGTCGCCGGACTTCAGCAGCTGGATCACGGCCTGCAGGTCGTCCTTCTTCTTGCCGGACACCCGCAGCTGCTCGCCCTGGATCTGGGCCTGGACGCCCTTGGGGCCCTCGTCGCGGATCTTCTTGGAGATCTTCTTCGCGACCTCCTGCGAGATGCCCTGCACGACCTTGCCGGTGGCCCGGAAGATCTGACCGGAGCTGGCCGGCTCGCCCATGTCCAGCGCCTTCAGCGAGATGCCGCGCTTGATCAGCTTCTCCTTGAAGACCTCGATGGCGGCTTTGCAGCGCTCTTCCGTCTCCGACTCCAGCACCACGCCGTTCTCGCCCGACCACTGGATCTTCGAGCCGGTGCCGCGGAAGTCGAACCGGTTGGCGAGTTCCTTTGCCGCCTGGTTCAGCGCGTTGTCCACCTCTTGGTGGTCCACCTTGCTCACCACGTCGAAGGACGGGTTTGCCACGTGACTACCTCCTGTTGAGCCGAAGCAGCGCGAGCTGCGAAGTTCTGCCGCCACACGCTACCGGCCAACGCAGCAGACCGGAGACCGGTCGAGCCGGAGTCGATTCGCGCTCGTCCCCGGCACCGGCCACGAACAGCGCAAACGAAGATGCCCCTGTGACCGGACCGGTCACAGGGGCATCTTCGCTGAGTGCCAGGTGGAGGATTCGAACCTCCGAAGGCATTGCCGGCTGATTTACAGTCAGCTCCCTTTGGCCGCTCGGGCAACCTGGCGTGCGCACCAGCAGCGCTGGCTTGCGAGGAAATAATACATACCGGCCGCCACCGGTATTCCAGGGGGGCCGCTCAGTCCGGCTCGGGGTGGAAGACCAGCGCATCGGCCTGGGCCAGGCCCGCGTCGAGCGCCGCGCGGGCCGTTTCCGGCAGCCCGTCGCGGAAGTCCGGGCCGGCCGCCTTGACGAGCACCATCAGCCGCTTCGCGAGCCCGCGGGCCTGGGTGAGGCGGATCTCCTCGGCCGCCAGCACCTGGCGGGAGTCGGCGATCAGCTTGCGGTAGCGGTGGTTGAGCTCGGCTCGGTCGTCGACGACGTCCAGCGCGCTCGCCAGATCCGCGAGTTCCGCCGTGCTGACCAGGACAAAGTACGGATCGGGCACGAATCCGCAGCCTAGTTGACCCGCGCCCGCCGGCCGCCGGGCGCGGGTTGGCGTCTTCTCGGCAGCACCGGCCGACGCTGCCGCGACCGGGCTAACCTGGGCGGATGGCCATAGATCGAGCAGGTCGGGCGAAGCGGCGGCAGGAGCAGCGCGCCGCGGCGCCGCCCACCCCGGCGCAGCCCGAGGAGCAGCGCCGGACCGCCTCGGCGGCGTTGGGCGTCGAGGGCCTGTTCAGCGCGGGGGCCAGGCACCAGCTGGAACAGCTCGCCTGGGTGGAGGTCGTCAAGGAGGACGACCGGGAGGCGGGCGGCCCGCTCGATCTCGACTCGGACGTCGTCCACCTGGAGCGGAAGAGCGGGTAAGAACCCCGCTCACCTCTGGAGCGGCGGCCCCGTGACCAGCGGGAATGGCGGTCGATCACGGCTGTTCGGCCGACCAGGCGCTCCACCGCGTCACCCGGATCACGATCAACGTGCCCGTCGGCGGGTGCTCCCGGTACTGCGGGTACTTCTCCACGAGCGCCGCGACGAGGTCCGGGCGCGCCGCGCTGCCGGTCTGCTCCGCCTCGCCGTCGGCGCGCGCCCACCACAGGCGGGACCAGTCGTCCTCGTAGTGGTCGGCGAGCAGCGCGACCTGCGGATTCGCGGCGATGTTGCGCAGCCGCCTGAGGTTCGTGGTCCGCTTCGGCTTGTGGTCCACTGCGGTGACGATCACATCCCCGCGGATCGCGAAGGTGATCGGCACCAGGTGCGGTCGTCCCAGCTCATCGGCGCTGGCCAGGCGTGCCGCCCGTGC
This sequence comes from Saccharopolyspora sp. NPDC050642, assembly GCF_040654735.1. Classification (NCBI taxonomy): domain Bacteria; kingdom Bacillati; phylum Actinomycetota; class Actinomycetes; order Pseudonocardiales; family Pseudonocardiaceae; genus Saccharopolyspora; species Saccharopolyspora sp. NPDC050642. Next base: position 27,151 of record NZ_JBFAIN010000014.1, read on the forward strand.
CTGCGCGAACCAGCTCCGTGCCTGCTGTTGGCTGATGCGCATCGTCCGGTCCGGTCCGTATGTTCGGAGTGTGCCTTCGGCTCCATCCACCCCAGGGTCCGCCACCGTCGTCGGCCCCGGCTACCGCGACCAGCAGTACTGGCTCCGCTACCAGGACTTCTTCCCCGGTGCGCTCCGCGTCACCGCCGAGAACGCCCCGGCCGAGCAGTGGTGGCCGTGGCGCGGCACGGCGGTCCACCTCGACCGCGTCGCGCGCCCGAGCGCCCCGACCAAGCTGATCGCGTTGCACGGAGTCGGCACCTACGGCCGCATGCTCGCCCCGTACGGGCGGCTGCCGTCGCTGGCGGACTTCGAATTCATCGCCCCCGACCTGCCCGGCTTCGGCCTGACCGGCGCCTCCCGGCGCGCGATCACCTACCGGGACTGGGTTTCCTGCGTGCTCGACCTGGTCGAGGCCGAGCGGGCCCGCGACGAGCGGCCGATCGTGCTGCTCGGCGTCAGCACCGGCGGCCGGCTCGCCTACGACGTCGCCGCGCAGGCCGGCGGCGCGGTGGCCGGTGTGATCGCGACCTGCCTGGCCGACCCGCAGCGCGACGACGTTCGGCGGCGGCTCGCGGCCCGGCCGGAGATGGCCCAGTGGGCCGGGCTGCTGGCGCTGGTCCCGAGGCCGCTCGCGGCGGCGCGGGTGCCGGTGCACTGGCTGACGAACATCGCCGCGGCGTCCAACCACGGCCAGTTCGCCAACCTGGTGTGGGCCGACGAGATCGGCGGCGGCAGCTGGCTCGCGCTGGGTTTCGCCCGCAGCTGCCTGGCCACTCCGCCCGCGGTGGCGCCCGAGGACTACGCTGGGCCGCCGCTGCTGCTGGCGCACCCCGACGACGACCGGTGGACGCCGCTGCTGCTGTCCCGACAGTTCTTCGACCGGATCGCCGGGCCCACCCGCTTCGCGACGCTCAGCGGCGCCGGCCACCTCCCGGTGGAGGAGTCGGGGCTGGCGGATCTCGACCGCGCGGTCCGGGATTTCCTCGACGAGTTCGGGCTGCAGTAGTAACCGTCCGTTCTCGCCGGTCGCGTACGGTATTCGGCCCGTTCGGTTGCTGCGGCGATCATCACAAATCTTCGGGGTGCGCCTCGTCGCACCCGCCGGACCGCGGCGCCTGGCGGTCGTTGTGAAATCTTTGCTGGTCAACTCCCGATGCTGTGCAAGGATGTCGCCGCGAACCACCCGCATCAACGCAGATGCGTGCGTCCGGCAGATGCGACGGGGACCATTGGCCCCTGGCCTTCCGCGCGGTCGTGCGTCACGATTTGCCACGGCATTCGTGTGGTGCGCACGCGCCGCCGGCTTGGGAGGAGCGTGGATGATCGAGCGTCACCGCTCCCTCGGTCCGCAATCCAGCCTTGAATCCGCCCGCCCACCGGTGCGCGCCGAGGTGGATCCGGTCCGGCGCCGGATGTTCACCGGGTTCTCGTTCGTGGTCCTCGCCGCCGGCCTCCTCGCGTCCGCCGCGACCTCGGCCTGGCTGCCCTTCCACTACCGCTCGGACCTGCTGTTCATCGGGCCGCTGCTGGCCATGGGCTTCCTGCTGGCCGAGCAGCTGACCATCGACGTCGACGTGAAGCGGGTCGGCTGGACCATCTCGTTCACCGAGATCCCGCTGATCCTCGGGCTGCTGACGGTGCCGTTCGAGGTGGTGCTCGCGGCCAACCTGCTGGCCGGGCTCGGTGCGCAGGTCGGCCGTCGCGCGGCCACCCACGTCGTCTACAACGCGGGCGTGCTGTGCCTGGAGATCGCGGTGCCGTTCGCGGTGGCCAACGCGGTCAACCTGGCGCTGGTCGACGTGGCCCCGGCCTGGTTCGGCCCGGTCATCGGCACCCTGACGTCGCCGCTGATCAGCTGCGCCTTCGCACTCGCCGCGCTGCACGTGCTGGGCGGCGCGATGCGGGTGTCCGCCGGCGTGCGGCTCGCGGTGAACACGCTGGCCGTGGGCCTGCTCAACACCTCGGTCGGCCTGGTCGGCTACGAGGTCTCGATCAGCACGCCGTGGGGCTGGCTGCTGGTGGCGCTGGTCGCGGTGGCCGTGATCGGCCTGTACCGCGCCTACTCCGGCCTGCTGCGCGAGCAGCGCGACCTGGAGGCGCTCAGCGACGTCAGCCTGAGCGTGGCCCGCTCCGGGCAGACCGCCGCGCACGGCCCTTCGGACGCCGTGGCCGGCGAGCCGGAGGTGTCGGTCAGCGAGTGGGAGCCGGTCGCGGAGCGGATCCGGGAGCAGCTGAACGCGACCCGCGTTGTGCTGAGGCTGCGGCTGGACCCCAGTGGCGAGGTCAGCACGCTGGTCGCGGGGGAGTCGCTGCCGGAGATGGCGCAGCAAGCCGCGCCCTCGGCGCTGCGTGACGATCCGCTGCTCCAGCTGCCGGGTAGCCACGTGCGCTCCTTCCGGACGCTCGAAGCCCCCGAAGAGGTGCGGCGCGCGCTGCGCCAACGCGGCGCTTATGAGGCGCTCGTGGTGCCGCTGCGCGGTGCGAGCCAGCTGCTCGGGGCGGTCGAGGTGCACGACCGGGTCAGCCGGTGGCGCGGCTTCGGCCGGGCCGACGTGCGACTGCTGCACACCCTGGCCAGCCACCTCGCGACCGCGATGGACAACCGCCGGCTGCTCGCGCGGCTGCGGCACGACGCCTACCACGATCCGCTGACCGGCCTGCTCAACCGGACCGGCTTCCGCGAGATGGCCGCCGAGGAGCTGCGCAACGGGCGCACCGCGGTCGTGCTGCGGATGGACCTCGACGTGCTCACCACCGTCAGCGAGGCCCTCGGCTACACCTGGGGCGACCGGATGATCGTCGCCGCCGGGCGCCGGATGCGCGACGAACTCGGCGAGGCGCCGCTGGCCAGGCTCGAAGCGAACTCCTTCGCGGTGCTGCTGCTGGACCACAGCGAGGCCCAGGCGCACGAGTTCGCCCAGCACCTGCGCGAGGTGATCGGCAAGCCGTACCCGCTGGACCGGATCGTCGTGGAGGCCGCGGGCGTCGCCGGGTACGCCTCGTCCGCGCCGGCCGACGGCGAGTGCGAGACCGACATCGACACCCTCCTGCAGCGCTCCGACGTCGCGGTCCGGGCGGCCCGCAACGGCGAGGACGGGGTGCGCGGCTACGCCCCCGCGATGGGCCAGGTCTTCCTGCGGCGCTTCCAGCTGGTCACCCAGTTCCGGCAGGCGCTGGACACCGGTCAGGTCGAGGTGCACTACCAGCCGAAGGTCGCGCTGCCCGAACGCCAGGTGGTGGGCGCCGAAGCCCTCGTGCGCTGGTCGCACCCCGAGTACGGGCGGCTGGACCCGGACGAGTTCGTGCCGCTGGTGGAGGCGACCGGGCTGGTCGACGCGCTCACCGCGTTCGTCATGGAGTGCGCGCTGGTCAAGATCCGGAAGTGGATGGATCGCGGCCTGCGGATGTCGGTGGCGGTGAACCTGTCGGTGCGCAACCTCGCCGACGAGACCTTCCCGGACCGGGTCGGCGAGGCGCTGCTGCGCCACGACATCCCGCCGGAGCTGCTCACCTTCGAGCTGACCGAGTCCAGCGTGATGGCCGACCCCGAGCGCTCCCTGCCGCTGCTGCGGAGGCTGCACGCGATGGGCGTGGTGCTGGCGGTGGACGACTTCGGCACCGGCTACTCGTCGCTGGCCTACCTGCGGCAGCTGCCGGTGGACGAGGTGAAGATCGACAAGAGCTTCGTGCTCGGCATGGGCACCGACCTCGGTGACATGGCGGTGGTGCGCTCCATCGTCGAGCTCGGGCACTCGCTGGACCTCGCGGTGGTCGCCGAGGGCGTGGAGGACGACGCCGCCCGCGATCAGCTGGTGGAGATGGGCTGCGACGTCGCCCAGGGCTACCTGATCTCGCGCCCGCTCTCCGAGGAGCGGTTCGAGGCGTGGCTGCAGGCCCGCACCAAGCGCGGCCGGGGCGCCCGGTCCGAGACCGTCCTCACACTCCTGCACTGAGCCCGGTTTTCGCCCCCATGCGCCGCCTGTGGGTCGAAAACCCCGCCATGACCTGCGTTTTCGCAAAAAGGTACCCCCCTGTTTCGAGGGGGTCCGGGTGGTGTGTAAAGTTCTAGACGTTCCGCAAGGAAACGCCCCAATAGCTCAGTCGGCAGAGCGTCTCCATGGTAAGGAGAAGGTCTACGGTTCGATTCCGTATTGGGGCTCGAAAGACAGCTGCGGTACTCGGTAAACTGGGTGCTGTGGCTGTTTTGCATGGGATATCCTGCGTCGGCTGAGGCGCGAGGTGCGTGCACCGAAGGTCCCAGCATGGCGGTGTAGCTCAGTCGGTAGAGCAAGCGGCTCATAATCGCTGTGTCGCCGGTTCAAGTCCGGCCACCGCTACCAGTCACGGGTTCGCACGGATCTACGGCGAACCGTTCCGGATTTACGACCGAGAGAGAAAGGCACCCCCGTGGCCGCCACCGACGTCCGACCCAAGATCACGCTGGCGTGCGAGGAGTGCAAGCACCGCAACTACATCACCAACAAGAACCGGCGCAACGACCCGGACCGCTTGGAGATGAAGAAGTTCTGCCCGAACTGCGGTACGCACAAGCTGCACAAGGAAACCCGCTGACCCAGCGGTTCCGACCCCAGCTTCAGTGAGAGCCCGCCCCCGGATTCCGGGGGCGGGCTCTCGTCATTGTGCCCAGGTGTGCCGGGTAGCCTGCGGGCGTGCCGCTTGACCAGTCATTCATCGGGCGTGAGTACCCGCCCACGGCCGCCTACGAGGTGGGCCGGGAGAAGATCCGCGAGTTCGCCGCGGCCATCAAGGACGACTCGCCGCTGTACCGCGACGTTGACGCTGCCAAGGCCGCCGGATACCCGGACGTGATCGCGCCGCCGACGTTCGCGGTGATCCTCTCCATGGGTGCCCACGACGCGATCGTCGAGGACCCGCAGCTCGGCCTGGACTACAGCCGCGTGGTGCACGGCCAGCAGGACTTCACCCACCACCGGCCGATCCGGGCGGGCGACCGCCTTGTCACCGTGGTGCACGTGGATGACATCAAGGCCCGCGCGGGCAACGACTTCCTGACGGTGCGCGCCGAGATCGGCACCGTCGACGGCGAGCCGGTGTGCACCGCGAAGTCGATGCTGGTGGCCCGCGGCGCGGCCGACGAGGGGGAGGGCGCATGAGTAGCCCCGTGTCAACCCGAGTCCTCCCCAACCGCACCTCAGGGGAACGTGACGCAAACCAGCCACGAGAAGCTGCGAAACGCGGGATTGAGCCGGACGCAACCACGACTGTGAAACGCGGAGAGGCGGAACTGTCATGAGCGTGCGGATGTCCGAGGTCGCCGTCGGCGACCAGCTGCCGGTGCTGAGCGTGCCGCTCACCCGTGCCGATCTGGTCCGCTACGCCGGGGCGTCCGGTGACTTCAACCCGATTCACTGGAACGAGCGGTTCGCGACCGAGGTCGGCCTGCCCGACGTGATCGCCCACGGCATGCTCACGATGGCCGTCGCCGGCCGCCTGGTCAGCGAGTGGACGGGCGACCCGGGCGCGATCGTGCACTACGGCGTGCGATTCACCCGGCCGGTGGTGGTCCCCGACGACGGAACCGGGGCGCTGGTCGAGCTGTCCGGCAAGGTCGCGAAGAAGAACGACGACGGCACGGTGAAGGTCAGCATCACGGCCCGCAGCGCGGACCAGGGCGTCCTCGGCGGCGCCAGCGCCACCGTCCGCCTCCCGGAGTAACGAGAACGCGAAAGGCGCCCCCGGCGGCTCGGCCGGGGGCGCCTTTCACACGTTCGGGGCTACTTGGCTTCGCCGAGGAGTTCCGCCATCCGGGTCACGCCGGTGACGAGGTCCTCGTCGCCGAGGGCGTAGGACAGGCGGAAGTAGCCCGGGGTGCCGAAGGCCTCGCCCGGGACCACCGCGACCTCCGCCTGCTCCAGGACCAGGCTCGCCAGCTCCACGCTGGTCTCCGGGCGGACGCCGCGGATCTCCTTGCCCAGCAGGCCCTTGACCGACGGGTACGCGTAGAACGCGCCCTGCGGCTCCGGGCAGCTGACGCCGGGGATCGCCGAGAGCAGCTCGACGATCTTGCGGCGGCGGCGGTCGAACGCCGAGCGCATCTCCGCGACGGCGTCCAGGGAGCCGCTGACGGCCTCCAGCGCGGCCCGCTGCGAGACGTTGGCGACGTTGGACGACAGGTGCGACTGCAGGTTCCCGGCCGCCTTGATGACGTCCTGCGGGCCGATCATCCAGCCCACCCGCCAGCCGGTCATGGCGTAGGTCTTGGCGACCCCGTTGAGCACCACGCAGGTGTCCGCGAGCTCCGGGACCACGGCGGGCATCGACACGTGCCGGGCGTCGCCGTAGACGAGGTGCTCGTAGATCTCGTCGGTGACCACCCAGATGCCGTGCTCGAGCGCCCAGCGGCCGATCGCCTCGACCTGCTCCGGCGGGTAGATCGCACCGGTCGGGTTGGACGGCGAGTTGAACAGCAGCACCTTGGTGCGCGGCGTCCGCGCGGCCTCCAGCTGCTCGACGGAAACCAGGTAGCCGGTCGACTCGTCGGCGGGTACCACCACCGGAACTCCACCCGGCAGGGTGATCGCCTCCGGGTAGGTGGTCCAGTACGGGGCGGGCAGCAGGACCTCGTCGCCCGGGTCGAGCAGCGTCTGGAACGCCTGGTAGACGGCCTGCTTGCCGCCGTTGGTCACCAGCACCTGACTGGCCTGCACGGTGTAGGCGGAGTCCCGCAGCGTCTTCGCGGCGATGGCCTCGCGCAGCTCCGGCAGGCCGGCCGCCGGGCTGTAGCGGTGGTTCTTCGGGTCGGAGCAGGCGGCGATGGCGGCATCCACGATCGGCTGCGGCGTCGGGAAGTCCGGCTCACCGGCGCCGAACCCGATCACCGGCCGGCCGGCCGCCTTGAGCGCCTTCGCCTTGGCGTCCACGGCCAGCGTGGCGGACTCGCTGATCCCGCCGATCCGCGCGGACACCCGCGCCCTGGTCTCTTGGTCTGTCTGAGGTGCGGCCATGCTTGCATCCTGACAGACGCGGCGTGTCGTCGAACACGCTCCCCACCTGCGGCGGAGTTGTTCATGACCCGCCTCAGGGGGGTGCCGTTGGAGCAAGGTCGTCGGCGTGCCGTACACTTTCGAACCTGGGATGCCTGAACACCATGAACTCCGGTTCCATGGCCGGTGTCGGGCGTCCCGAAGTGCGGTCGGGCTCCAGGGCCGCAAAGGGGTGTAGCTCAATTGGCAGAGCAGCGGTCTCCAAAACCGCAGGTTGCAGGTTCAAGTCCTGTCACCCCTGCGTCGATGCGACGGTGAGCGGAGGATGGGCGTGAGCGAGGACCGCGAGCAGGGGCAGGACGGAGCGCGCGAAGACGCAGCCCGTCCGTCCAGCGCCGCGGCGCGGCGCGAGCGCCGTGCCTCCGCCCGTCCGGCCGGTCGCAAGGGCCGGTCCGGTGAGTCGGGTTCGGCCGGAGCGAACTCGGCGAGCACAACTGAGTCGAAGGGTCGGCCGACCCCGTCGCGGGATGGCCGGCAGGGTCGGGTTTCGCTGTTCCGGAAGATCGGACGCTTCCTGCGCGAGGTCGTCGCCGAACTGCGCAAGGTCATCTGGCCGACGCGCAAGGCGCTGGCGACCTACACCCTCGTGGTGCTGGTCTTCGTCAGCATCATGGTGGCGTTCGTCGCCGGCGTGGACGTGCTCTTCGCCAAGGGTGTGGGCTGGCTGTTCGGCTCCGGCTGAACGGCTGCGGGCCCGCCCTAGGTGGTGCCGGCGGCGGAACGACGACCCGGCACGCAACGCACGAGAGGAAGCGAGACCGACTGTGACCTCCCACGAGGGCCAGGAATCCACCGGCCTCACCGACGAGCAGGTGCAGCCCGAGGCCGCGGAGGCCGAGGCGACCGCCGACTCGGTCGACGCAGTCGAATCCGCGGACAGCGCCGACTCCGGCGAGGACACCGACTCGGCCGACCAGGCCGAGGAGTCGGCCGAGGACGCCGACGAAACCGGTGAGGAAGGCGAAACCGGCGAGGAAGCGGCCGGCGAAGAAGAAGTGGCCGCCGAAGCGGACCCGGTCGAGGAGCTGCGCGCGGCACTGCGGCGCGCCCCCGGCGACTGGTACGTCGTGCACTCCTACGCGGGCTACGAGAACAAGGTCAAGACCAACCTCGAAACGCGGGCCCAGACGCTCGACGTCGAGGACTTCATCTTCCAGGTCGAGGTGCCGACCGAAGAGGTCACCGAGATCAAGAACGGCCAGCGCAAGCTGGTGCAGCGCAAGGTGCTGCCCGGCTACATCCTGGTCCGGATGGAGCTCAACGACGCGTCCTGGAGCGCGGTGCGCAACACGCCGGGCGTCACCGGCTTCGTCGGCGCCACCTCCAAGCCGTCGCCGCTGACCATCGACGACGTGCTGAAGTTTCTGGCACCGCAGGTCGAGGAGAAGAAGGCCGAGCCGGGCAAGAAGGCCGCCGCGTCGGCCGCGGCCAAGCCCTCGGTCGAGGTCGACTTCGAGGTCGGCGAGTCCGTCACCGTCATGGACGGGCCGTTCGCGACCCTGCCCGCGACGATCAACGAGGTCAACCCGGACGCCCAGAAGCTCAAGGTGCTGGTGTCGATCTTCGGCCGCGAAACGCCGGTTGAGCTTTCGTTCAGCCAGGTTTCCAAGATCTGACCGCTCTCCCGCGGTGCGGGAGTGCGGCGGCTGCGCGCGGATCTGGCAGGACCCGTGCGCAGAACCGGGCGAAGCCACCGTTTCGTGGTCTCGCCGATTCGGCTCCGCCACTAGGCGGGGCCGGGCAACCGGATAGCGAAGACACAGGAAGCAAACATGCCGCCCAAGAAGAAGAAGCTCGCAGCGATCATCAAGCTGCAGATCCAGGCCGGCCAGGCCAACCCGGCCCCGCCGGTCGGCCCGGCGCTGGGTCAGCACGGCGTCAACATCATGGAGTTCTGCAAGGCCTACAACGCCGCCACGGAGAACCAGCGTGGCAACGTCGTGCCGGTCGAGATCTCCGTGTTCGAAGACCGCTCCTTCAGCTTCGCGCTGAAGACCCCGCCGGCGGCCAAGCTGCTGCTCAAGGCGGCGGGCGTGGCCAAGGGCAGCGGCGAGCCGCACAAGACCAAGGTCGGCAAGGTCTCCATGGACCAGGTCCGCGAGATCGCGCAGACCAAGATGGCCGACCTCAACGCCAACGACATCGACCAGGCCGCCAAGATCATCGCCGGCACCGCCCGGTCGATGGGCCTGACGGTCGAGGGCTGACCCAGCCGGACGGCTGGCAGTGTGGGAGGGCTCCAGCGCAGCCCGACCAACCACAACTGATCCACCTGCGATAGGGACAGAAATGGCAAAGCGCAGCAAGGCATACCAGCAGGCGGCCGAGCTGATCGATCGCGCGCGGCTGTACGCGCCGACGGAGGCCGCCGAGCTGGCCAAGAAGACCGCCAAGGTCAAGTACGACGCCACCGTCGAGGTGGCGCTGCGGCTGGGCGTCGACCCCCGCAAGGCAGACCAGATGGTCCGCGGCACCGTGAACCTGCCGCACGGCACTGGTAAGACTGCCCGCGTCATCGTGTTCGCCGTCGGGGACAAGGCCGCCGAGGCCGAGGCCGCCGGTGCGGACGCGGTTGGTTCCGAGGACCTGATCGAGCGCATTCAGGGCGGCTGGCTCGATTTCGACGCGGCGATCGCCACCCCGGACCAGATGGCCAAGGTCGGCAAGATCGCTCGGGTGCTCGGCCCGCGCGGCCTGATGCCGAACCCGAAGACCGGCACCGTCACTCCGAACGTCACCAAGGCGATCACGGAGATCAAGGGCGGTAAGATCAACTTCCGCGTCGACAAGCAGGCCAACCTGCACTTCATCATCGGCAAGGCGTCGTTCGACACCGAGAAGCTGGTGGAGAACTACGCGGCTGCGCTGGACGAGATCCTGCGCGCGAAGCCGTCGGCGTCGAAGGGCCGGTACCTGAAGAAGGTCACCTTCACCACCACGATGGGCCCGGGCATCCCGGTCGACCCGAACGCGACCCGGATCACGGCCTCGGCCTGATCCCGGAGTTCCGCTGAGAGGGCGGGCCACCCCACCAGGGGCGGCCCGCCCTTTCGCTATTCCAAGCTTCGTTCTAGCTGGTCAGGTTCCGTGAGTGCTTTGGGGCGCCATAGCACCCAAAACGTTCACGGGCGGAGCTCCTCAGTCGCCGCAGCTGGGCGTTTGGAGGGCGTAGGCGCTGATCGCCCAGCCGCCGTCCGGCTGTTGCGTGAGCTTGAAGCTGCCGAGGCGCGGGCCGCCGGCGACCTGCATTCGGCAGCCGAGGACCTGGGCGTCCGGTCCGGCGATGCTGACCGCGTTCTCGTCGAACGACGGGTTGGCGTACGTGCCGGGGACGGTGATCTGGTCATGCAGCCGGCGTGCCGCGGTGGCGCAGTCCGGGGCCTGGTGGGCGGCGGCGAAGCCGGACTTGGCCGAGGCTTCGAAATATGCGCACGCAACAGTGGGATCGTCCCCGCGCAGCAAGTTGTAGACGTCGAGCACTGCGTCCGCCGGGGTCCTCGCCTTCATCGGCGCTGAATCGGGAGGTGCGCCGGTGTTGGTGCTGCCGTTTCCGCCTCCGGTGCTGCCGAACCAGGACGTCATCAGGCTGTTGTACAGGTAGTTGAGCAGCAGCAGTGCCAGCAGCAGGTAGATCAGGCGGCGGACCATCTTGTAGCGCAGCAGGCCCAGGGCCCGTTTCCACCAGGCCTTCTTCGGCGCTTCCGGCTTCGCCGCCGGAGGTGCTGCGGGCGGTGGGACCGCTACTTCGCCGTCCTGGGACCGCTGCCATTCGCGGAACTTCTGGAACTCCAGGAACTGCTGGTACTGGCGGAACTCCGCGTCGTCCGCCGGCTGCTGCGGGCGGGCCGGTGCGTCGGCCTCGACGACCTCGCTGTCCACCACCTCGGCCTCGACGACCTCCGCGGTGCGCGGTTTCTCCGGCAGGTTCCGGCCGGGCTCCGGGCGGGGCGACTCGTGCTGATCAGCCACGCACAACATGATGCCCGGCCGCCGCGTCGAGGTCACGACCGGTGACCGCCGGAAAGCGGCAGGGGGTGGTTGGTGGGCCCCGGGACGGGTCGCGTACCCTGGTCGAGGTTCCACCCAAGACCGCTGGTCTTCTCCGTGCCCCGCCAGGGGCGGGGAGAACGAAGGTCCCGTGAGATGCGGGCGGCCCGCGCAGGAGGGACGAGGCTATCCGTGCGCGCGCTGCGCGCCCATGATCTTGACGCCCCGTGCTTCCCTGCGCCGGGGCGTTTTGTCGTCTCAGGACCGGCTGGATGCGGATCACAGTCGGAAATAGAGAGGAGGCGACATGGCGAAGCCCGACAAGGTTGATGCGGTCACTGAGATCGCGGATAAGTTCAGCAACTCGACCGCTGCGGTCGTGACCGAGTACCGCGGGCTGTCCATGGCGCAGCTGTCTGAGCTGCGTCGTGCCCTCGGTGCGGGCACCTCGTACCGTGTCGCGAAGAACACGCTGGTCAAGCGTGCCGCCGAGCAGTCCGGCGTCGAGGGCCTCGACGACCTGTTCGTCGGCCCGACCGCCATCGCCTTCGTCGAGGGCGAGCCGGTCGACGCGGCCAAGGCTCTGCGTGAATTCGCCAAGGACAACAAGGCCCTGGTGATCAAGGGCGGTTACATGGACGGCCGCGCGCTGTCCGTGTCCGAGGTCGAGGGCATTGCCGACCTCGACTCCCGCGAGGTCACCCTGGCCAAGCTGGCCGGTGCCATGAAGGCCAAGATGGGCCAGGCCGCCGCGCTGTTCGCCGCGCCGGCGTCCCAGGTGGCTCGGTTGGCCGCCGCTCTGCAGGAGAAGAAGAGCGGCGAAGCCGACGCCTGAGTCCCTTCGGGCGCAGTTGTCGGTTGCAAGAACTCCCCACCCGGGCACTCCCGTTCCCGGGCACTGAACTGAAAGGAACGCCGCCGTGGCGAAGCTGAGCAACGAAGAGCTGTTGGACGTCTTCAAGGAGATGACCCTCCTGGAGCTGTCGGGGTTCGTGAAGCAGTTCGAGGAGACCTTCGACGTCACCGCCGCCGCCCCGGCCGCCGTCGTGGCGGGCCCGGCCGGCGCCGCTGCCCCGGCTGCCGAGGAGCAGGACGAGTTCGACGTCATCCTCGAGGGTGCTGGCGACAAGAAGATCCAGGTCATCAAGGTCGTCCGTGAGATCGTCTCCGGCCTGGGCCTGAAGGAGGCCAAGGAGCTGGTCGAGGGCGCTCCGAAGCCGATCCTGGAGAAGGTCGAGAAGGAGAAGGCCGAAGAGGTCAAGGCCAAGCTGGAAGAGGCCGGCGCTTCGGTCTCCGTCAAGTGAGCATCTGACTGACGGTAAAAAGGCGAGCACTCGCGGTTGTGAGTGCTCGCCTTTTTTGCTGTCCGGGAAAGAAATCGCTTTTACCGGACAAATCCTGTGGTTTCCCGAATCGAAGTGAACTGGCGAGTAACCCGTTCGCGTCAGGCTCGTTGCATAGGTGTGACGCCGACGACCTTCGTTAAGCGCGTCACATGTGCCAGGCTGCCTCACCGGGGTTACCCCCGATGCGGTTAATTCGAGGAACGCGGAGGTGCGGATGGGCGTCGAGGTGGTTGTCGACGGACTGTCGAAGTCCTTCGGCGCGCAGACCATCTGGCGGGACGTCAGCCTGACGCTTCCTCCCGGCGAGATCAGCGTGCTGCTCGGGCCTTCCGGGACCGGGAAGTCGGTGTTCCTGAAGTCCCTGGTCGGCTTGTTGAAGCCGGAGCAGGGCAAGGTGGTCATCAACGGCACGGACATCTGCACCTGCTCGGAGCGCGAGCTCTACGAGATCCGGAAGATGTTCGGCGTGCTGTTCCAGGACGGCGCGCTGTTCGGGTCGATGAACCTCTACGACAACATCGCGTTCCCGCTCCGCGAGCACACCCGCAAGGGCGAGTCCGAGATCCGCGACCTGGTGCTCGAGAAGATGGAGATGGTCGGTCTCCTCGGCGCCGAGGAGAAGCTGCCCGGCGAGATCTCCGGCGGCATGCGCAAGCGCGCCGGGCTGGCCCGCGCGCTGGTGCTGGACCCCGAGATCATCCTGGTCGACGAGCCCGACTCCGGGCTGGACCCCGTCCGCACCGTGCTGCTGAACCAGCTGATCGTCGACCTGAACGCGCAGATCGACGCCACGATCCTGATCGTCACGCACGACATCAACACCGCCCGGACCGTGCCGGACAACATCGGCATGCTCTACCGCCGGAACCTGGTGATGTTCGGGCCGCGCGAGGTGCTGCTGACCTCGGCCGAGCCGGTGGTGGTGCAGTTCCTCAACGGGCGCGCCGACGGGCCGATCGGCATGAGCGAGGAGAAGGACATCGGGCCGTCCGAGCTGGCGCGGCTGAGCGAGCTCGCCGTGCCGCCGATGATGGCGCAGCTGGAGGTCTCGCCGGGGATGCCGGAGCGGACCGCGGTGCGCCGCCGCAAGGACCGGGTGCTGCGCCAGCTGCGGACGCTGAATCCGTCGGCGCAGCAGGAGATCATCAAGACGCTGACCCCGGACGAGCTGGCGCTCTATGGTTTTTCCACGCCCGCGACCGGCGCGTGGCCGCAGCAGACCGAGCCGGTGCAGGCGCCGGCCCCGGACCGGCTGCCGCCGGCGGCGGTCGCCGACGTGCCGCCGCAGCAGGTGCGCCCGACGCCCCACCTCCGGCAGCCGGAGGCGACGCCGCGGGATGTGGAGGAGCCGGCCGAGTCGTCGCGGCGGCGCTGGTTCGGCCGCAAGCGGGGTGAATCGTGAGTTCGCCGTCCCAGGCGCGGTTCCCTGGTGCGGGCGGACTTCGTGAGACCGGCCGCATGTTCGCGCTGGCGCTCGACGTGGTGCGGGCGATGCCCAGCCGCCCGTTCCAGATCCGAGAGTTCATCCAGCAGTGCTGGTTCATCGCCAGCGTGACGATCCTGCCGACCGCGCTGGTGTCGATCCCGTTCGGCGCGGTGATCGCGCTCCAGCTCGGCTCGCTGACCAGGCAGATCGGCGCCCAGTCGTTCACCGGCGCGGCGAGCGTGCTGGCGATCATCCAGCAGGCCAGCCCGATCGTGACCGCGCTGCTGATCGCGGGGGCCGGCGGTTCGGCGATCTGCGCGGACCTCGGCTCCCGGAAGATCCGCGACGAGATCGACGCGATGGAGGTCCTGGGGATCTCGCCGATCCAGCGGCTGGTGGTGCCGCGGGTGCTGGCCGCGATGCTGGTGGCGCTGCTGCTCAACGGCATGGTCAGCGTGGTCGGCGTGCTCGGCGGCTACACGTTCAACGTGATCATGCAGGGCGGCACGCCCGGCGCGTACATGGCGAGCTTCAACGCGCTGGCGCAGCTGTCCGACCTGTGGATCGGCGAGCTGAAGGCGGTGATCTTCGGGTTCCTGGCCGGCGTGGTGGCCGCCTACCGCGGCCTGCACCCGCCGCCGGGACCGAAGGGCGTCGGGGACGCGGTGAACCAGTCGGTGGTGATCACCTTCCTGCTCCTGTTCGCCGTGAACTTCGTCCTGACGACGCTCTACCTGCAACTGGTCCCGCCAAAGGGAATGTGACGGGGACATGGTGACCATCTCGCAGCGCGCGAAGCGCGCGGCCCGGCGGCCGCTGGTGATGCTGGACGACCTGGGCGACCAGATGTCGTTCTACCTGCGCTCGCTGGCGTGGATTCCGCGGGCGATCGCCCGCTACGCGAAGGAGACGCTGCGGCTGCTGGCCGAGGTCAGCTTCGGCAGCGGCGCGTTGGCGGTGATCGGCGGCACGGTCGGCGTGATGATCGGCCTGACGCTGTTCACCGGCACCGTGGTCGGCCTGCAGGGCTTCGCGGCGCTGGACCAGCTCGGCACCTCGGCGTTCGCCGGCTTCGTCTCCGCGTACTTCAACACCCGCGAGATCGCGCCGCTGGTCGCCGGGCTCGCGCTGTCGGCGACGGTCGGCTCCGGCTTCACCGCGCAGCTGGGCGCGATGCGGATCTCCGACGAGATCGACGCGCTGGAAGTCATGGGCGTGCCGAGCCTGCCGTACCTGGTGACGACCCGCGTGATCGCCGGGTTCATCGCGGTGATCCCGCTGTACGTGCTGGGCCTGCTGACGTCGTACATCGCCGCCCGCGCGGTCACGATCTACATCTACGGCCAGTCCGCGGGCACCTACGACCACTACTTCAACCTGTTCCTGCCGCCCGAGGACGTGTTGTGGTCCTTCGGGAAGGTGCTCGTCTTCAGCGTGGTGGTGATCATGACGCACTGCTACTACGGCTACCGCGCCAGCGGCGGCCCGGCCGGTGTCGGCATCGCGGTGGGCCGCGCGGTGCGGACCGCGATCGTGACCACCGCGCTGCTCGACTTCTTCCTCAGCCTCGCGATCTGGGGCACCACGACGACGGTTCGGATCACGGGATGAGCACGCGAAGCGCGTTGACGACGCTCCGGCGCCGCACCCTCGGCCTGGCGTTGCTGATGAGCATGGTGCTGTTCATCGGGCTGACCGTGGCGATCTACCAGAAGGCCTTCGCGTCCAGCGTGGACGTCGTGCTGAAGGCGCCGTCGACCGGGAACCAGCTGCTGCCCGAGTCGGACGTGAAGGTGCGCGGCATGGTCGTCGGCCGGGTGGTGAGCGTGACGTCCACAGGGGACGGTGCGGAGCTGCGGCTGGCGCTGGACCCGGAGCGGGCCGAGCAGCTGCCGTCGAACGTGTCGGCGCGGCTGCTGCCGCGGACGCTCTTCGGCGAGCGGTACGTGTCGCTGGAGCTGCCGGAGCAGGCGTCGACCACGACGCTGGCCTCCGGTGACGTGATCGAGCAGGACCGCACCAGCGCGGGCATCGAGCTGGAGCAGGTGCTGTCCGACACGATGCCGGTGCTGCAGGCGGTCCACCCGGACGACCTGGCCGTGACGCTGAACGCGCTGGACCAGGCGTTGGCCGGGCGCGGCAAGCCGCTGGGCGAGACGCTGTCGCAGCTGAACACCTACCTGGACGGGCTCAACCCGTCGGTGCCGGACCTCAAGGAGAACCTGCAGGAGCTCGTCGGCGTCGCGCAGACCTACGAGCAGGCCGCGCCGGACGTGCTGGAGGCGCTGGACAACTTCAGCACCACCGCCCGGACACTGGTGGCGCAGCGGGAGAACCTGACCGCGCTCACCTCGCAGCTGACCACCAGCTCCGGTGATCTGACCGGCTTCCTGCGGGACAACCGGCAGAACATCATCCAGCTCGGCGACGCGCAGCGGCCGACGCTGGACGTGCTGGCCAAGTACGCGCCCGAGTACCCGTGCTTCCTGCAGGAGATGGCGGAGTTCGTGCCGCGGATGCGGCAGGTGCTGGGCGAGGGGTCCGCCGAGCCGGGCCTGCACATCACCCTGGAGGTCGTCGCGACCCGTGGCAAGTACCGGCCGAACCAGGACGAGCCGGAGTTCGCCGACAAGCGCGGCCCCCGCTGCTACAACTTCATGCCGCTGCCGGATCCGGTGCCGGAGTACCCGCCGGACGGGCCGTTCAAGGACGGCTCGGTTCCGCCGGCCGCTTCCCGGCCGGCTGACGGCGGCCTGAACCCGCCGTCGATGGGCCAGGGCTACCTGCCCGCCGGCACCTCGCCGCAGTCCGCGACCTGGGTGAACTCCCCGGCCGAGCGGGACATGGTGGCGGTGCTGCTGGCGCCCGCGGTGGGCCGCCCGGCGAGCGAGGTGCCGGACTGGGGCTCGCTGCTGGTCGGGCCCGTGCTTCGCGGAGCGGAGGTGAGCTACCGGTGAACGGCCGCAGCATCGTCGCGCCACTGGTGAAGTTCCTGATCTTCGTGCTGGTCACCGTGCTGGCCACCGGGTTGCTGGTGCTGACCATCGCCAACCGGGACCTGCGCGCGTCGGAGTCCTACACCGCGCGGTTCACCGACGTCACCAACCTCAACGAGGGCGACGAGGTGCGCATCTCCGGGGTGAAGGTCGGCCAGGTGGAGAGCATCGAGGTGGTCGACCGGCGGTTCGCCGAGGTGCGGTTCAACGTGTCGGACCGGCGGCTGCCGAGCTCGGTGACCGCCACCATCAAGTACCGGAACCTGGTGGGCCAGCGGTACATCGCGCTGGAGCAGGGCGCGGGCGAATCCAGCGGAGTCCTGGCCCCGGGCGGCGAGATCCCGCTGGAGCGCACCAAGCCGGCGCTGGACCTGACGGTGCTGCTGGGCGGGTTCAAGCCGCTGTTCCAGGCGCTCTCCCCGGAGGACGTGAACAAGCTGTCCTACGAGATCATCCAGGTGCTGCAGGGCGAGGGCGGCACGGTGGAGAGCCTGCTGGCCCACACCGCCTCGCTGACCTCCACGATCGCCTCCCGCGACCAGGTGATCGGGCAGGTCATCGACAACCTCAACGGCGTGCTGGACACCGTCAACGCCCGCGACCAGCAGCTGTCCGAGCTCATCGGCCAGCTGCAGCAGGTGGTGTCCGGGCTGTCCGCCGACCGGGATTCGATCGGCTCCGCGATCACCGCGATGGACGGCCTGACGAACAGCACCGCGGGCCTGCTGACCGAGGCGCGACCGGGGCTGCAGCAGGACATCGCGGGTCTCGGTGAGCTGTCGAAGAACCTCAACGACCACGAGCAGCTGACCGAGCGGGTGCTGCAGAACATGCCCGGCAAGCTCGAAACGATCGGCCGGACGGCCAGCCACGGCTCCTGGTTCAACTTCTACTCGTGCAAGATGAGCGGCACGGTGGGCGTCGGCGACCTGAACCTGCCGCTGCCGCTGATGCCGGTGACGCAGCCGAGGTGCCAGCGATGACCGCATTCTCCCAGCGTGACCCGCTCAAGATCGGCATCGCCGGCCTCCTGGCGCTGGTGCTGATGTTCCTGCTCGCGCTGAACTTCGAGCGCCTGCCGTTCATCGGCGGCACCACCTACACCGCGCAGTTCACCGAGGCCGCGGGGCTGCGGCCGGACAGCGAGGTGCGCATCGCCGGGGTGAAGGTCGGCACCGTCTCGGACGTCGAGATCGAGGACGACCACGTGCTGGTCAGCTTCCGGGTCGGCGACGCGTGGCTGGGCGACCACACCACCGCCGCGATCCGGATCAAGACGCTGCTCGGCCAGAAGTACCTGGCGCTGGACCCGCAGGGCGGCGAGGAGATGTCGCCGTCCGAGCCGATCCCGTTGCAGCGCACCGTGTCGCCCTACGACGTCATCGAGGCCTTCAGCGACCTCTCGACCACTGTGGACAAGATCGACACCGGGCAGCTCGCGGAGAGCTTCCGCACGCTCTCCGACACGTTCAAGGGCACGCCGGACGAGGTCAGCGGCGCGCTGGACGGGTTGTCGCAGCTGTCGCGGACCATCTCCTCGCGCGACGAGCAGCTGGAGCACCTGCTGAACAACACCTCGCAGGTGTCGAAGACGATCGCCGACCGCAACGCCGACTTCGAGAAGCTGCTGGCCGACGGCAACCTGCTGCTGCAGGAGATCCGGGCGCGGCGGGATTCGATCAGCGGCCTGCTGGACGGCACCCGCACGTTGTCCCAGCAGCTCAGCGGGCTGGTCGACGACAACAACGCGCAGATCGGCCCGGCGCTGCAGCAGCTGGACCGGGTCACCAAGATGCTGCAGCGCAACCAGGACAACCTGAACCGCAGCCTCGAGATGTTCGCCCCGTTCACCAGGTACTTCTCCAACGTGCTGGGCAACGGCCGCTGGTTCGACACCTACATCTGCGGCCTGCTGCCGCCCGCCATCGGTCCGATCAACCAGAAGGGCTGCCAGCCATGACCAGCGCACGCCCGTCGCCGACCAGGATGCTGTCGATCGCCGTGGTGGTCGTGCTCGCCGCGACCGTCGGGGTGTGGTGGCTGTTCTTCGGCGCCGCCGAGCGGAAGGTCACCGCGTACTTCCACGCCGCCGTGGGCATCTACCCGGGCGGTGACGTGCGGATCCTCGGGGTTCCGGTGGGCACCGTCGACGAGGTCGTGCCGCAGGGCCAGGTGGTGCGCGTCGTGATGAGCGTCGACCGCGACGTGAAGGTGCCCGCCGACGCGGGCGCGGTGGCGGTCGCGCCGAGCGTGGTCAGCGACCGGTACGTGCAGCTCGCCCCCGTCTACCGGGGTGGGCCGGAGCTGGCCGACGGCGCGGTGATCCCGAAGGAGCGCACCGCGACTCCGGTGGAGCTGGACCAGATCTACCGCAGCCTCAACGACATCACGACCGCGCTGGGGCCCGACGGCGCCAACGCCGACGGCGCGCTGACCGACCTGCTCAACACCAGCGCGGCGAACCTCGACGGCAACGGGAAGGCGCTGTCGGAGACCATCCGCAACCTCGGCGAGGTCGGCACCACGTTGTCCGGCAACAGCGATCAGCTGTTCGCCACCGTCGACAACGTGCAGCGGTTCACCACGATGCTGGCCGAGAACGACGACCAGGTGCGCCGGTTCAACACGCAGATGCAGCAGGTCAGCTCGCTGCTGGCCGGCGAGCGCGAGGACATGAGCGCGGCGCTGGCGGAGTTGGCCGTGGCGCTGGGCAAGGTCGAGTCCTTCGTGCGGGACAACCGGGGCCTGGTGAAGTCCAACGTGGACCAGTTGAACGCGGTGGCGAACGTGCTGGTGGAGCAGAAGGCAGCGCTCAGCGAATCGCTGAACAACGCGCCGCTGGCGCTGAGCAACCTCAACAACGCCTACAACGGCGCGGCGGGAACGCTGGACGTGCGCGCGAACTTCAACGAGCTGAACCAGCCGCCGGTGGTGGCGGTGTGCAAGATGCTGCAGCAGCACAGCCCGGCGGACCTGCCGAAGGACGTCAGCGACGCGTGCAAGTCGCTGCAGCCGATCCTCGACGGCGTGGTGAAGCTGCCGACCCCGGCGGAAACCCTCAACGCCATCCAGAACGGCAAGCTCCCACCGCTTCCGCTTCCGCTCTCCGACGCGAGCGGCACCCAAACCGCGGGAGGCACCCGGTGAAGGGACTGTTTCTGACGCAATTTCCATTGAAATCGAACCTTCGATTTCAATGGAAATTGCGGACCCGCTCGGGGCGGGCACGGTCGTCGTTGCGGTGCGGTCCGAAGGTCGGGGCCGCCGTGCTGGCGCTGGTCGTGCTCGGCGGGTGCAGTTCGCAGGGCGTCTACGACCTGCCGCTGCCCGGCGGCGCCGACCTCGGCAGCGACCCCTACGAGGTCAAGGTGCGCTTCGCCGACGTGCTGGACCTGGTGCCCAACGCCGGGGTGCGGGTCAACGACGTGCCGGTCGGCCGGGTGTCGACCATCGGCCTGGCCCCCGACTCCTGGCAGGCCGAGGTGACGGTGCAGGTCAACGGCGACGTCAAGCTGCCGGCCAACGCGACCGCCCGGCTGCGGCAGTCCAGCCTGCTCGGCGAGAAGTACGTCGAGCTCGCCGGCCCGCCGCAGGGGCAGTCCGACGTCGGCCGCCTCGCCGACGGCGCCCTGATCGGCCTCGACCGCACCGGCCGGAACCCCGAGGTGGAAGAGGTGCTCGGCGCGCTGTCCATGCTGCTCAACGGCGGTGGCGTGGCGCAGCTGCAGAACATCACCAAGGAGCTCAACGCCGCGCTGGAGGGCCGGGAGTCCGACGTCCGCAGCCTGCTGTCCAATTTGGACGAACTGGTCGCCGGGCTGGACGCGCAGCGCGACGACATCACGCGGGCGCTGGACAGCATCAACCGGCTCAGCGCCCGGCTCAACGAGCAGCGCGGGAGCATCGACACCGCGCTGCGCGACCTGGAACCCGGGCTTCGGGTGCTCAACGAGCAGCGCACCCAGCTGGTCACCATGCTGCAGTCGCTCGACGAGCTCTCCGGCGTCGGGACGGACGTGGTCAACAGGTCCCGCGACGACCTGGTGCACAACCTCAACCAGCTCGCGCCGGCCCTGAACCAGCTGGCCGCGGCGGGTGACAGCCTGCCGAAGTCGCTGGAGGTTCTCGTCTCGTTCCCGTTCCCGGACAACGCGGTCGACGGCATCGGCAACAGCGACTTCACCAACCTCTACGCCAACGTGGACCTGAACCTCACCCACGTGCTGGAGAACCTCGGTCGCAGCCGGCAGCCGCTGATCCCGCTGCCGGACGCCCTGAAGTCCATCCCGCTGCCGCTGACGTCGCAGGCGCCGCCGGAGCAGCCCGCGCAACCGCCGGCCGAGCCGGAGCGGGAATCCGGTGGCCTGCTGGGCTCGTTGCTGGGAGGTGGCCGCTGATGCTCACCCGTCGAGTGCGCCTGCAGATCATCGCGTTCGTCGCGATCGCCCTGGTCGGCGTCAGCTACGCCGGAGCCCGCTACGCGGGCCTGGACCGGCTGTTCGGCCCGCGCGGCTACGTGGTGACGCTGCAACTCGCCGACACCGGCGGCGTCTTCAACAACGCCGAGGTCACCTACCGCGGGGTGCCGGTCGGCCGGGTCGGCGACCTGAAGCTGACCGGCACCGGCGTGGAGGTGCCGCTGGACATCGAGTCCAGCGCGCCGCGGATCCCGCGCGACGTGCAGGCGGTGGTGACCAACCGGTCCGCGGTCGGCGAGCAGTACGTCGACCTGCGGCCCAAGAGCGACGACGGCCCGTTCCTGGCGGACGGCTCGGTGATCGCGCAGGAATCCGCGACCACGCCGCTGCCGGTGGAAAGCCTGATGACGAACCTGGACGCGTTCGCGAACTCGGTGCCGGAGGAGTCGCTGCGCACCGTGGTCAGCGAGCTCGGCACCGCGTTCCGCGACAACGGCGGCCACCTGCAGACCATCCTGGACACCAGCCGCGAGTTCACCGCCGCCGCGCAGGAGCACCTGCCGCAGACGGTGCAGCTGCTCCAGGACGGCAAGACGGTCCTGGCCACCCAGAACGAGCAGGGCTCGGCGATCAGGTCGTTCGGTGAAGACCTGCGGCTGCTGTCGGAGTCGGTGAAGAACTCCGACGGCGACCTGCGCGCGGTGATCGAGCGCGCCCCGCCGGCGGCCCGCCAGGTCAGCGCGCTCCTGCAGGAGAACCAGCAGCTCGGACCGCTGCTGGCGAACCTGACGACCACCTCGCGGGTCATGGCCGAACGCGTCGACGGCATCGAGCAGATCATGACGCTGTACCCGGCGATCGTCACCGCCAGCAACACGGTGGTGCCCGGCGACGGCACCGCGCACTTCGGCCTGGTGCTCAACGTGTTCGACCCGCTGCCCTGCACCAAGGGCTACGAGTCGACCGAGCGCCGCGCGGGCGACGACTTCCGCGAGATGCCGCTGAACCCCAACGCGCACTGCGCGGAGCCCCGGGGCAGTGACACGTCGGTCCGCGGCGCGCAGAATGCACCGGGACAGTAGGGAGGAGGCGGACATGACCACCGGAACCGCTGAGCGGAAGCGCCCGGTCCTGGGCCTGATCACGGGCCTGACGCTGCTCGCGATCGGCGTGGTGGCCAGCCTGTTCTTCGGCGTCACCTGGGCGCTGGCCGGCAACAGCGACTCGGTCGCCCGCGCGGAGGTGCGGGACGCGGCGCTGCACGACGGGACGAGCGCGATCATCAGCTTCAACAGCCTCGACTACCGGGATGTGGACGGCGGCCTGAAGCGCTGGGAGGACAACTCGACCGGCCCGCTGCGCGACGAGATCCGGCAAGGCCGGCAGAACTACGCGACCCAGATCACCCAGGCCAAGAGCAGCACCACGGCCCGGGTGCTCGACGCCGGGATCGTCGAGCTCGACGAGAACGCGGGCAAGGCCCGGATGATCGCCGTCGTGCAGGTGACGGTCACCATCGAGGGCCAGCAGCCGACCAACAAGCAGGACCGCTACCAGGCCGAGCTCACCCGCGAAGGCGAGACCTGGAAGCTCAGCGGGCTCGGCACCGTGCCGGTCGGCTGAACGGCGACACTCGCAAGCAATTCGAGGAGTGCAGTCAGTGCCAAGCAACCGCCGCAAGACCCCCACCCGCCGTCCCAAGGTGGCGGGCCTGCGCAACCGCGAAACCCTGCTCGGCGACGCCCTCCAGGCGGAGGCCCGGGAAGCCCGGCGCACCGCGGAGGAGCGGCAGGCTGCCAACGGGACCGCGAAGCGGGAGCCGGATGCCGAGACCCCGCGCAACGGTTCCGTCGAAGCCGCGCCGGAGCGCAGCTCGGTGCAGCCGACCGTCGAGGTCGGCGAAGCCGATGCGGCGGAGCGAAGCTCCGAGGAGCGTGGCTCGGAGGAGCGTGGCGAGGCCGTTTCGGAGGAGCGCGGCGAAGCCGTTGAGGCGAAGCCGGTCGCGGAGGGCGGCGAAGCGGCTGGTGCGGAGCCGGAGGGGTCCAGCGGCGTAGCCGCGGCCCCGTACGACGCGCAGCAGGCGTGGACCGGGGCGCAGCCCGGCGCGGCAGCGTCCGGCAAGACGTCGTTGACGGGCTTGGCATGGACGATCTGGATCCTCGCGGTCCTGTTCATCGGGGCGGCGGTGTTCCTCGGCATCAAGGCGTTCGACGCGCGCTACTCCGGGGCCGGGGCCAACCAGGCGCTGGTCTCGGCCGGGGCCACCAGCGAGGTCAACGGCCAGATCAGCGATGCCGTGGAGAAGGTGTTCTCCTACGACTTCAACGACACGGGCAAGACCGAGGCCGCCGCGCGGGACCTGCTGGTCGGCTCGGCGGTGCAGAAGTACGACGACCTGTTCAAGGTGGTCCGGGAGCAGGCCCCGCAGCAGCAGCTGATCGTCACCACGACGGTGAAGAACAGCGCGGTGACGAGGCTGCAGGGCGACCGCGCCGAGCTCCTGCTGTTCGTCGACCAGCACGCGATGCGCGCCAACACCGGCGAGAGCAACGTCGGCCCGGCCCAGATCTCGGTGAGCGCCGAGAAGCAGGGCGACAAGTGGAAGATCACCCAGATCACCCTGCGCTGACCGACGCCGCGACCCTTCAGCGACGCCGTTCTCGCGCGAAAACGGCGCACGGACCACGTTCCCGAACGGCTCCTGCTCACCCCGGTTCGGGGTCAGTCGGTTGCGGTCTCCAGGTCGCGGGTCGCGCGCAGCCAGCCGGTGAACAGCTCTGCGTCGATGTCGGCCGGGGTGCGGAGCTTGACGCTCGCCATCGCGCGTGAGCCGGGTTCGAGGCGGCCGGACGCGTCGGTGATCTCCTGGCCGCGCCAGAAGCCGAAGGACACGTGGGCGGAGAAGGCCTTGATGAAGCAGACCGGCGACTTGCCGGGCGCCGGGCCGAGGCTCCACACCGGGTGGCCGTGCCAGACCGCTCCCGCGCCGGGCAGCGCCTCGTCGATGAGCGGGAGCAGCTCGTCGGCGATCGCGCGCTGGGCTTCGGGGAGCGAGGCGACGTACTCCTGCACGGTGGCGAACTTGGCCATGACTTCGTCCTTCCTGTTGCGGTGCTCGGGTTCTCGCCAACACGTCGAACCGGCGATGCGACAGGGAATGCGCCCGTTCCCCGTCGCATAAGCTCGTCCGACGCTGATGCGGAAGACAGCTCAGCGAAGGAAGGGGACAGCGCCGTGCGCTACCTGATGATGACCAAGGCCTCCGATTCCGATGCCGCTCCCGACGAGAGCCTGTACGTCGAGATGGGCAAGTTCGTCGAGGAGCTGACCGCGGCCGGGATCCTGCTGGCCACCGGCGGCCTCGAACCCGGCGGTGTCCGGGTGACCTCCGCGGACGGCGAGATCACCGTGACGGACGGGCCGTTCGCCGAGGCGAAGGAGTCGGTAGCGGGCTTCGCGCTGGTCGAGGTCCGGTCCAAGGAGGAGGCGATCGAGCTGGCCCGCCGGTTCCGCAAGATCGTCGGTGACGGCGAGAGCGTGGTCCAGCAGGTCTTCGGCCCGTGACGCCCGGCCCGCGCCGCCCCGACCGGGGCGGCGCACCGTCGACGCGATCTGGAAGCTCGAATCGGCCCGGATCATCGCCGGGCTCACGCGGCTGGTGCACGACGTCGGCCTGGCCGAGGAGCTGGCCCAGGACGCGCTCGTGGCCGCGCTGGAGCAATGGCCCGCGGGCATCCCGGACAACCCGGGCGCCTGGCTGATGGCGATCGCCAAGCGCCGCGCCATCGACCACATCCGGCGGTCCCGCCGCCTGGAGGAGAAGCACGAGCAGCTGGCGCACGAGCAGGAACAGCAGCAGGACCTCGAACAGGACGACGTGCTGCGGCTGATGTTCATCTCCTGCCACCCGGTGCTGCCGATGCGGGAGCGGGTCGCGCTGACGCTCCGGCTGCTCGGCGGCCTGACGGCCGCGGAGATCGCCCGGGCGTTCCTCGTCAGCGAGCCGCAGATCGCCCGGCGGATCGCCGCGGCGAAGCGGACCCTGGCCCAGGAGCAGGTGCCGTTCGACCTCCCGGACGGCCCGGAGCTGGCCGATCGCATCTCGTCGGTGCTCGGCGTCGTCTACCTGATCTTCAACGAGGGGTACTCGGCGACCGCCGGCGACGACCTGCTGCGCCCCGGGCTCTGCCAGGAGGCCCTGCGGCTGGGGCGGTTGCTCGCCGAGCTGGCGCCGCACGAGGCCGAGGTGCACGGGCTGGTCGCGCTGATGGAGATCCAGGAGTCGCGATCGGCCGCGCGCACCGGCCCGTCGGGGGAGCCCGTCCAGCTGCACGAGCAGAACCGGGGGCGCTGGGATCAGCTGCTCATCCGCCGAGGTTTCGCCGCGCTGCTGCGAGCGAGGGAGATCGGCGGCACGCCCGGGCCGTACGTGCTGCAGGCCGCGATCGCCGTGTGCCACGCGCGGGCGCGGACCGCCGAGGACACCGACTGGGCGCAGATCGCGGCGCTCTACGAAGCGTTGTCCCGGCTGTTGCCGACGCCGATCGTGCAGCTCAACAAGGCTGTGGCGGTAGGCATGGCGCGCGGGCCGGAGGCCGGGCTCGCGCTGGTCGATTCGCTGGGCGCCGATCCGGTTCTGCAGAACTACCACCTGCTGCCCAGCGTCCGGGGCGACCTCCTGGCGCGGCTCGGGCGCGGCGGAGAGGCGAAGCTGGAGTTCGAGCGGGCCGCGGCGCTCACCCAGAACAGCGCGGAACGCGCTTTCCTGCTCCGCCGCGCGGAAGAGCTCGCCGGCAGCGGCGATTCCGGCCCGACGCTAGGGGAGGCGGTCGAGGAATTCCTGGCGCGCGACGAGCTGAACGCCGCGACGATCCGCTCCTACGGGCAGACCCTGCGACGGCTCCGCCTGGCCCTGGGGGATCGGTTACCGCCGGCCGACCTGACCGCCGAGCAGGTGGCGAGGGTGTTCGGGACGGCATGGGGCTCGGTGGCGGCGAAGACGTGGAACCGGCACCGCGCGGCGATCCGGTCGTTCGGCGCCTGGGCGGGCCTGGACGATCTGGCGGCGGACCTGGACCGCCGCGCCGAAACCCGCTCCCCGGCGCTGCCGATCGACCCCGCGCAGCTCGACGAGATCTGGAACCGCCCCGGGATCCCGCTGCGGGAACGCACCTTGTGGCGGCTGCTGCACGAATCCGGGGCCGCGGTGACGGCGGTCCTGTCCCTGAACGTCGAGGACCTGGACCTGGACGACCGCCGCGCCCGGGTGGCCGGCGCCTGGGTGAGCTGGCGATCCGGCACGGCCTCGCTGCTCCCCGAGCTGGTGGCGGGCCGCACCCGGGGCCCGCTGTTCCTGACCGATCGCAGGCCCGGGCCGTCCCGGACGCCCCGGGACGGCGACCTGTGCCCGGAGACGGGCCGCAGCCGCCTGTCCTACGAACGAGCCGAGTACCTGTTCAAGCGAGCCACCGCGGCCCTGGACCCGACCGGCGACGGCTGCACCCTCCGCCGGCTGAAACCCCGACCCTGAAAGCGAAATCCACCCGCCGTGCCCAAGGGGGCGTTCCAGAACGGTGCGCGGGCACGCGTGGCCTGGGGTCGCGCGCCACGGGTGCCAGGCACCGGGCACCTTCGGGAGTGCCATTCCGGAACGAGCCCCGAGGATTGGGAACGTTCCCCGGTTCTGCCCGGGATGGCGTCACGGTCCGATGTGGACGTGCGCCGCCCAGATGCAGTGCTCCTCGGGATAGCGGGCCCGGAGCTGGCGGGCCGCGTTGTGCAGGGCGTAGGACGAGCGGTCCGTGTCGAACTCCTCGCCGCCGAACACCGCGGCGTAGACGTCGGCGTGCACCTGCACCGCGCTCTCCGGGTCGATCTCCCACAGGGTGCCGATGACGTGCGTGAACCCCGCGAAGCCCAGCGCTCCGGGCAGGGACACCGCCGCCGCGCACGGCGGGTCGGCCGCCGTCGCGCACTGGCCGAGGTAGCCGAACTCCGCTTCCTCCAACGGCGCCTGGCCCAGCTCGACCACGCCCAGCGGCCGGTGCGGCGACTCGCGGTCCAGCAGCAGCGCCGCCGCGGGCTGCCCCGGGAACTGCGAACTCGGCTCGCACACGTGCAACCACGGGTGTTCCGGCAGCAGCTGCAGCATCTCGGTCGCGCTGGTGCTCTCCACCGCCGCGATCTCCGCCGACGGCCAGTACTGCGCCAGGACCTGGTTCTGCGGCGGGAGTTCCCGCCCGACCTGCTCGGCCGATCCGGCCGCCACCAGGGCCCGGCCGCCCGTCGGTACCGGCCGCTGCGTCGCCCGGAGCAGGCAGCCCAGCGTCGGGGTGTACGACGACACCACGCGGTCCAATGTGGACTCACCGGTCCGCGAGGTCGCCGCGTGCACCGGGAGGAACGCCATCGCGCCGAGGGCGCTCCACCACATCCTCGGCCACCGGGCGCCGGGCTCCGGCGTGCGCAGGTAGCCCATCCGCTCCATGACCGGGCGCGCGATCCGGTCCCAGGTCCAGTCGAGGGCCTCGGACAGCGCCTCGTGGTCGTCCTGCTGCGCGGCGGCCAGCAGCTCGCCCGCCCGGTCGGCCGCGGTCTCCGGCGCGGCGTTCGGCAGCGGCACGGTCAGCACTCGCCCGGCGATGAGCACCAGCGCATCTGACCGGTAGCGGCTGAGGTTGACCAGCGCCGCGCAGCCGTCCGGCACCGCGGCCGACAGCTGCTCGATCGGCGCGCGCAGCAGGTGGCCAGGCTGCACCTCGCGGATCTCCGCGAGCAGCTCGTCCCAGGTGCGCGCCAGCCGCATCCGGTCGTCGGACCCGATGAGCACCGGCTCGTCCACCGGCCGGTCCAGCAGCCGCCGCACCCGGACCGCCTCGTCCGCGAGGTCCGGGTGGGTGCGGTGCAGCGCGCCGAGCTCTCCGCCGGTCGGCAGGAAGTCCGCCAGGACCGCGTTCTGCCCGTGCTCCAGCAGTTCCACGGCCCGCTCGGGCGCGCCGCTCTCCAACGCGCACGCCGCGGCATCGGCCGCGATCGTCGCCCACCGCTGCTGCGCGGCAGGCGACGCGACGACTCGCTTGCCGCGCGTGACCAGCGGCAGCAGGTCGACCGCGACCTCGTACGACTCCAGCGCCTCCGCCCACCGGTGCGCCTGCGCGCAGATCTGACCGGACAGGCTCGCCGCCCGGACCCGCTGGTCGGCGGGGGCGTTGGGCTGCTCGGCGGCCTCCATGAGCACCTTGCGCGCCCACCGGTAGTACCGCCGCCGCCCGCTGCGCTGGTAGAGCGTGCGCAGGGCGCGACCGAGGTGGACGGCGATGCCCGCGCGGTTCGGCGCGGTCGCCGGCATCGCGATGAGCGCCTGGTCCAGCAGCTCGATGGCGGCCTCGATGTCCCGCGTCTTGGCGGTCAACCGGAACCGGTGCGCCGAGACGATGCCGAGCTGCGCCCACGCCGCGGGCTGCGACGCGGCGTCGAACTTCGCGGCTTCGCGCGCGATCTCGGCCGCCCGGTCCAGGTCGGTGACCTCCCCGTGGTGCTCGAAGCGGCCGATCAACGTGGTGACCAGCGAGTGCAGCATCGCGCCGCGGTCCGCCGCGCTCGCCGCCTCCACCGCGGCCTCGCCGGCGGTGACCGCGGTGTCCAGCACCTTGGCCTCCCCGCCGTGCAGGAAGTGCCTGCGCAGCAAGGTCGCGTAACCGGTGAGGGCGACGGAGCGGCTCTGGTCGTCGGCGGACATCGCGCGCACCGCAGGCGCGATCGGCCGCAGCACGCGGCGCAGCTGGCTCGCTTCGCCGGTGGCGTCGACGTGCTCGACGGTCGCCGCGGCGAGGTGCCAGATCGCCGTGCCCAGCAAGGGATTTCCGCTTTCCAGCATCCCGAGCACGCCGATCAGCTCGCTGATCGCCGAGTTCAGATCGGTCAGATCGCCGTTGCGCTGGAACCGCAGCCGCAGCGCCTTGGCCAGGTGGCACAGCGCGGCCCGCCGCGGTTCGCCGTCGGCGAGGGCGCCGGCGCCGGACCCGAGGTGCTTGATGCCCTCGTCGAGGTCCTCGGGCGAGCCGCCGCGCTCGAACCGGCGCAGCAGCGCCGCGCCGAGGTTGATCAGCAGCTCGGAGGTGGCCGGGTCGTTGGCCGGCGAGATCCGGGCGGCCTCCCGGAACACGTCGATCGACTCGTCGTCGGACTGCGGCGCGTCGGCCAGCCGGGCGTGCAGCCGCAACGCGTTGGCCAGCCGGATCAGCGCCATCGCGCGGCGCTGGTCGCGGCGCGGCGTCTGCTCGACGGTCTCCCGCGCGACCTGCACGCTCTCCGCCGCCGATGGGGCGCTGTCGGTCTTGCCCGCGAGATCGGTGAGCGCCAGCGCGAGGTTGCACTGGTAGAGGACGCGGTCCTGGTCGCTGCTGTGCGCCGAGTCCCGCGCCGACCGGTAGTAGGAGATCGCGTCTTCCAGGTCGGCAAGCGCGCCGCTGCGCACGTGCGTCAGCTGCGCGGCGCTGCCCAGGTTGTTGAGCACGCCCGCGCGCGCGGGGTCGTTCTCGTGCAGCACTCCGGCGGTGGCCCGGAACACCTCGGTCACCCAGGGCAGCTGCTCGAAGTCCAGGGTGGTGACGATCTTGTTCATCGCCGCGATGGCGTCGGCGTAGCGCTGCTCGGCGCTGCGCCGGGGTTCGGGGGCCGTCGCCTCGGGAGGTTGCGGGGCCTGCCGGGGTGGGGGCGTGGCGTCCTCCGGCTCGGCGGCGAACCAGCTCGAGCTGGAACCGCTGCGATCCGGCCCCCCTGTCCAACGCTGCAGCCCGCTGAACCGTTCGCTCGCGCGGCTTGCATCGTCTGTCATCGGTCGGTTCTCCTGTGGCCTGCTCACCCGGGGCACCTGGAACAGGTGGGGCGTATCACGCTACCGGCGGACGCCAGCGTCGAATAGCCCGCGTGCATCACCTGAGATCGTGCTGTCGGGCAGTTGTGCCCGAAGGCGCCATTCGTTAAGCGCTCGTGATCGAAAGTACCGGTTCGCGAGCGGGAAATGTCATTACTGCGACCATTGCTACTCACCGCCGGCACGCGCCGGCGGTGGCGACTCCGAGATCGGGCGGCGGGCGTCGTCGGGTGCGGGTGATCGCGTCGCCCGGATCTTTCCCGCCGTGCCGGGCCGTGCGCGGTCCGTGCTCGCCCCATATTCGTCCACACAGGACGAATGCGGGCGATCGCCCGGTCCCGCGCCGTGCGCGCATCGCGACGTTGCGTGCTCGGTGGCACTCCGCTCCTCCCCGGGTGAGATCGGGAATTCGAAGATCGAATTCCGTTGGGAATGGAAATGACTGCAGGTGTCGATGTGAGCACGCGGGGTGAATGTGACGGGGCGGGTTCGCGGGAATGGCTCCGTTCGGCCGAGTCGTCCCAGGAATAGGGAACGCGATCCCGGATGTTGAGGTGCTCGTCACTCGTGGGGCGATCGCCGGCGGGACTGTCAAGGGCCGTTCGGAGGGGTGTCGGGAGTGTCGCCAGGGGGGCCTTGCAGTTACCTGGAGGTAGCGCTCTGACCAGGCAAGACGACGCCTCAGATGGTCACGAGCGGTGATCGTGTTTTGCGCCACGAGGGTGATCGAAGCGTGATCTCTTGACTGCGGGCTCGCTCGGGTTCACTCTGGTGCTCAACGCGGGGCTGGGCCGCCATCGGTGGGCCCCCTCGACAGCTGGCGTAGTTCCGGCTAGACTGCTACTTTGCGCTGCCCTCTTTCCGTCTGTCCTGCACCGGACCGTAGGATCGTGGGCGCCATTGCACCCTTGACAGCTGTGTTAGCGAACTGTGCCAGCGGGTACGGACCCCCGTCGGTCACTTCGCCGGGCACTTTCGCTGATGCGGCTGTAGCCAGTTCAGAGTCCCGGAAGGACGCATCTTGGCAGTCTCCCGCGCGACCAAGGTCTCTGCAGCTTCCAACTACACGTCGGGGATCCCTGGGGCACCCAAGCGGGTCTCGTTCGCGAACATTCGCGAACCGTTGAACGTGCCGAACCTGCTCGACCTGCAGATCCAGTCCTTCGAATGGCTTGTCGGTAACGAGGCCTGGTTCCAGCGCCGGGTCGACGCCGGCGAGGAGAATCCGGTTGGCGGTCTTGAGGAGGTCCTCAGCGAGATCTCCCCGATCGAGGACTTCTCCGGATCGATGTCGCTGTCCTTCTCCGACCCACGCTTCGACGAGGTCAAGGCCTCCGTCGAGGAGTGCAAGGACAAGGACATGACCTACGCGGCCCCGCTGTTCGTCACCGCGGAGTTCACCAACCACACCACTGGCGAGATCAAGAGCCAGACGGTGTTCATGGGTGACTTCCCGATGATGTCGAACAAGGGCACCTTCATCATCAACGGCACCGAGCGGGTGGTCGTCACCCAGCTGGTCCGTTCCCCCGGTGTCTACTTCGACCAGGCGGTCGACAAGACCACCGACAAGGACGTCTTCAGCGTCAAGGTCATCCCCAGCCGCGGTGCGTGGCTGGAGTTCGACGTCGACAAGCGCGACACCGTCGGCGTCCGCATCGACCGCAAGCGCCGGCAGCCGGTCACCGTGCTGCTGAAGGCGCTGGGCTGGACGGCCGAGGCGATCCGCGAGCGGTTCGGCTTCTCCGAGACGTTGATGACGACCCTGGAGAAGGACCACACCGCCGGCACGGACGAAGCTCTGCTGGACATCTACCGCAAGCTGCGGCCGGGCGAACCGCCGACCAAGGAGAGCGCGCAGACGCTCCTGGAGAACCTGTTCTTCAAGGAGAAGCGCTACGACCTCGGTCGGGTCGGCCGCTACAAGGTCAACAAGAAGCTCGGCCTGGGCCACCCGTACGAGGCCGGCGTGCTGACCGAGGAAGACATCGTCACCACGATCGAGTACCTGGTCCGGCTGCACGCCGCCGAGACCGAGATGCCCGCCCGCGGTGAGGGCGAAGGCGCGACCGTGCCCGTCGAGGTCGACGACATCGACCACTTCGGCAACCGCCGCCTGCGCACGGTGGGCGAGCTGATCCAGAACCAGGTCCGGGTCGGCCTGTCCCGCATGGAGCGCGTCGTCCGGGAGCGGATGACCACCCAGGACGTCGAGGCGATCACCCCGCAGACCCTGATCAACATCCGCCCGATCACGGCGGCGATCCGGGAGTTCTTCGGCACCTCGCAGCTCTCGCAGTTCATGGACCAGACCAACCCGCTCGCGGGCCTGACGCACAAGCGGCGTCTGAACGCGCTCGGCCCGGGTGGTCTGTCCCGGGAGCGCGCGGGCATGGAGGTCCGCGACGTGCACCCGTCGCACTACGGCCGCATGTGCCCGATCGAGACGCCGGAAGGCCCGAACATCGGTCTGATCGGCTCGCTCGCGACGTTCGCGCGGGTCAACCCGTTCGGCTTCATCGAGACGCCGTACCGCAAGGTCGTCGACGGCCGGGTCACCGACCAGATCGACTACCTGACCGCCGACGAAGAGGACCGCTACGTCAAGGCGCAGGCCAACGCGCCGATCGACGACGACGGCAACTTCATCGACGAGCGCGTGCTGGGTCGACGCAAGGGCGGCGAGGTCGAGCTGCTCGCGCCGACCGAGATCGACTACATGGACGTCTCGCCGCGGCAGATGGTCTCCGCCGCGACCGCGATGATCCCGTTCCTCGAGCACGACGACGCCAACCGCGCCCTGATGGGTGCGAACATGCAGCGCCAGGCGGTGCCGCTGCTGCGCAGCGAGTCGCCGCTGGTCGGCACGGGCATGGAGCTGCGCGCCGCGGTCGACGCCGGTGACGTGATCACCGCCGACAAGGCCGGTGTGGTCGAGGAGCTGTGCGCCGACTACGTGACGGTGATGGCCGACGACGGCACCCGCCGCTCGTACCGGATGCAGAAGTTCTCCCGGTCCAACCACGGCACCTGCATCAACCAGAAGCCGATCGTCAACGAGGGCGACCGGGTCGAGGCCGGGCAGGTCATCGCGGACGGGCCGTGCACCCAGAACGGCGAGATGGCGCTGGGCAAGAACCTGCTCGTCGCGATCATGCCGTGGGAAGGCCACAACTACGAAGACGCGATCATCCTGTCCCAGCGCCTGGTGCAGGACGACGTGCTCACCTCGATCCACATCGAGGAGCACGAGGTCGACGCCCGCGACACCAAGCTCGGTGCCGAGGAGATCACCCGGGACATCCCGAACGTCTCCGACGACGTGCTGGCGGACCTCGACGAGCGCGGCATCATCCGCATCGGTGCCGAGGTGCAGGGTGGCGACATCCTGGTCGGCAAGGTCACGCCGAAGGGCGAGACCGAGCTGACCCCGGAGGAGCGGCTGCTGCGCGCGATCTTCGGCGAGAAGGCCCGCGAGGTCCGCGACACCTCGCTGAAGGTGCCGCACGGCGAGACCGGCAAGGTCATCGGCGTCCGCGTGTTCAACCGCGAGGACGACGACGAGCTGCCCCCGGGCGTCAACCAGCTGGTGCGGGTCTACGTCGCGCAGAAGCGCAAGATCCAGGACGGCGACAAGCTCGCCGGCCGCCACGGCAACAAGGGCGTCATCGGCAAGATCCTGCCGGCCGAGGACATGCCGTTCCTCTCCGACGGCACCCCGGTGGACATCATCCTGAACACCCACGGTGTGCCGCGACGGATGAACATCGGCCAGGTGCTGGAGACGCACCTCGGCTGGATCGCCTCCCAGGGCTGGACGATCGACGGCGACTCCGAGTGGGCCCAGCGCCTGCCGGAGGACCTCTACGACGTCGAGCCGGGCACCAACACCGCTAGCCCCGTCTTCGACGGTGCGCGGGAGGAGGAGATCACCGGCCTGCTGGCCTCCACCAAGCCGAACCGCGACGGTGAGCGCATGGTGGGCGGCGACGGCAAGGCGCAGCTGTTCGACGGCCGCAGCGGGGAGCCGTACCCGTACCCGATCGCCGTCGGGTACATGTACATCCTCAAGCTGTCGCACCTGGTGGACGACAAGATCCACGCCCGGTCGACCGGCCCGTACTCGATGATCACCCAGCAGCCGCTGGGCGGTAAGGCGCAGTTCGGTGGTCAGCGCTTCGGTGAGATGGAGTGCTGGGCCATGCAGGCCTACGGCGCCGCGTACACGCTGCAGGAGCTGTTGACGATCAAGTCCGACGACGTGGTCGGCCGCGTCAAGGTCTACGAGGCGATCGTCAAGGGCGAGAACATCCCCGAGCCGGGCATCCCGGAGTCCTTCAAGGTGTTGCTGAAGGAGCTCCAGTCGCTGTGCCTGAACGTCGAGGTGCTCTCCAGCGACGGTGCGGCCATCGAGATGCGCGACAGCGAGGACGAGGACCTGGAGCGTGCCGCGGCCAACCTCGGCATCAACCTGTCCCGCAACGAGTCGGCCTCGGTCGACGACCTCGCGCACTGAACCTCGCCGCCGGTCCGCGGGAGCTGATCCCGCGGACCGGCGTCCGACCCAACCTGGCACCGCTGCCGGTGTTACCCGGCAGAACCTTTCGATCAAGGGAGAAGACCCGACGTGCTTGACGTCAACTTCTTCGATGAACTCCGCATCGGCCTCGCCACGGCCGACGACATCCGCCAGTGGTCGTACGGCGAGGTCAAGAAGCCCGAGACCATCAACTACCGCACCCTGAAGCCGGAGAAGGACGGGCTCTTCTGCGAGAAGATCTTCGGCCCGACCCGGGACTGGGAGTGCTACTGCGGTAAGTACAAGCGGGTCCGGTTCAAGGGCATCATCTGCGAGCGCTGCGGCGTCGAGGTCACCCGCGCCAAGGTTCGCCGCGAGCGGATGGGCCACATCGAGCTGGCCGCCGCCGTCACGCACATCTGGTACTTCAAGGGCGTCCCGTCCCGGCTGGGCTACCTGCTCGACCTGGCCCCCAAGGACCTCGAGAAGATCATCTACTTCGCCGCGTACGTGATCACCTCGGTGAACACCGAGATGCGGCACAACGACCTGTCGACGCTGGAGAGCGAGATCAGCGTCGAGCGCAAGCGCGTCGCCGACCAGCGCGACTCCGACCTGGAGGCCCGGGCCCAGAAGCTCGAGGCCGACCTGGCCGCGCTCGAGGCCGAGGGCGCCAAGAGCGACCAGCGCCGCAAGGTCAAGGAAGGCGCCGAGCGCGAGATGAAGCAGCTGCGCGACCGTGCGCAGCGCGAGATCGACAAGCTCGACGAGATCTGGGAGACCTTCACCAAGCTGGAGCCCCGCCAGCTGATCGCCGACGAGATCCTGTACCGCGAGCTCTACGACCGGTACGGCGAGTACTTCACCGGCGGCATGGGCGCCGAGGCGATCCAGTCGCTGCTGGGGACCTTCGACATCGGCGCCGAGGCCGAGCTGCTGCGCGAGACCATCCGCAGCGGCAAGGGCCAGAAGAAGCTCCGCGCCCTCAAGCGCCTGAAGGTCGTGGCGGCCTTCCAGGCCACCGGCAACGACCCGAGCGGCATGGTGCTCAACTGCGTGCCGGTCATCCCGCCGGACCTGCGTCCGATGGTGCAGCTGGACGGTGGCCGCTTCGCGACCTCCGACCTCAACGACCTGTACCGCCGGGTGATCAACCGCAACAACCGCCTCAAGCGACTGATCGACCTCGGGGCTCCCGAGATCATCGTCAACAACGAGAAGCGGATGCTGCAGGAGTCCGTGGACGCGCTGTTCGACAACGGCCGTCGCGGGCGTCCGGTCACCGGCCCGGGCAACCGGCCGCTGAAGTCGCTGTCCGACCTGCTCAAGGGCAAGCAGGGCCGGTTCCGCCAGAACCTGCTCGGCAAGCGCGTCGACTACTCGGGCCGTTCGGTCATCGTGGTCGGCCCGCAGCTGAAGCTGCACCAG
Organism: Saccharopolyspora sp. NPDC050642; assembly: GCF_040654735.1. Taxonomy (NCBI): domain Bacteria; kingdom Bacillati; phylum Actinomycetota; class Actinomycetes; order Pseudonocardiales; family Pseudonocardiaceae; genus Saccharopolyspora; species Saccharopolyspora sp. NPDC050642. The sequence continues at coordinate 63,213 of NZ_JBFAIN010000014.1, forward strand.
TGCGGTCTGCCGAAGGAAATGGCGGTCGAGCTGTTCAAGCCGTTCGTCATGAAGCGGCTGGTCGACCTCAACCACGCGCAGAACATCAAGTCCGCGAAGCGGATGGTGGAGCGCCAGCGCCCGCAGGTGTGGGACGTGCTGGAAGAGGTCATCGCCGAGCACCCGGTGCTGCTCAACCGTGCTCCCACGCTGCACCGCCTCGGCATCCAGGCCTTCGAGCCGCAGCTGGTGGAAGGCAAGGCCATCCAGCTGCACCCGCTGGTCTGCGAGGCGTTCAACGCGGACTTCGACGGTGACCAGATGGCGGTGCACCTGCCGCTGTCGGCCGAGGCCCAGGCCGAGGCCCGGATCCTGATGCTGTCCAGCAACAACATCCTGTCGCCGGCCTCCGGCCGGCCGCTGGCGATGCCGCGTCTGGACATGGTCACCGGCCTGTACCACCTGACCCGTCAGGTGGACGGCGCCAAGGGCGAGGGCCTGGCGTTCTCCTCGGTCGGCGAGGCCATCATGGCCTTCGACCGCGGCGCGCTGGACCTGCAGGCCAAGATCAAGATCCGGCTGCGCGACGTGGTGCCGAACAAGGCGCAGCTGCCGGAGGGCTGGGAGCCCGGTCAGCCGTGGCTGGCCGAGACCACCCTCGGCCGCGTGTGGTTCAACGAGCTGCTGCCCGAGGACTACCCGTTCGTCGACGACCTGCTGCCGAAGAAGAAGCAGGCCGCGATCGTCAACGACCTGGCCGAGCGGTACCCGATGGTCACCGTGGCGCAGACCCTGGACAAGCTCAAGGACGCCGGCTTCCACTGGGCGACCCGTTCGGGCGTGACCGTGTCGATCACCGACGTGGTCGTGCCGCCGAACAAGACCGAGATCCTGGACTCCTACGAGGCCAAGGCCGACCAGGTCGAGAAGCGGTACCGCCGCGGTGCGCTGTCCTACCAGGAGCGCAACGCCGAGCTGGTCAAGGTCTGGACGGCCGCCAAGGACGAGGTCGCCGAGGCCATGGAGGCGAACTTCCCCGAGGACAACTCGATCAGCGTGATCGTGAAGTCCGGGGCCGCCGGTAACATGACCCAGGTCGTCCAGCTGGCCGGTATGCGTGGTCTGGTGTCGAACCCGAAGGGTGAGTACATCCCGCGCCCGATCAAGGCGAACTTCCGCGAGGGCCTGTCGGTGCTGGAGTACTTCATCTCCAACCACGGTGCCCGAAAGGGTCTGGCCGACACGGCGCTGCGTACCGCCGACTCGGGTTACCTGACCCGTCGTCTGGTGGACGTCTCGCAGGACGTCATCGTCCGCGAGACCGACTGCAGCACCGAGCGCGGCATCCGGATGCCGATCGCGGAGCTGCTGCCGGACGGCACGCTGCTGCGCGACGCGCACGTGGAGACCAGCATCTACGCCCGCACCACGGCCGAGGACGTCACCGACGCCGACGGCAACATCGTGCTGGCCCGCGGTTCGGACCTGGGTGACCCGGCGATCGAGAAGCTGCTCGCCGCCAAGATCACCACGGTCAAGGTCCGCAGCGTGCTGACCTGCGAGTCCGGCGTCGGCGTCTGCGCGGTCTGCTACGGCCGCTCGATGGCCACCGGCAAGCTGGTGGACGTCGGCGAGGCCGTCGGCATCGTCGCCGCCCAGTCGATCGGTGAGCCGGGTACGCAGCTGACGATGCGTACCTTCCACCAGGGCGGTGTCGCCGGTGACGACATCACCACCGGTCTGCCGCGTGTCCAGGAGCTGTTCGAGGCCCGGGTCCCGAAGGGCAAGGCGCCGATCGCCGACACCTCCGGCCGGATCCGGATGGAGGACAACGACCGCTACTGGAAGATCACCATCATTCCGGACGACGGCGGCGAGGAGATCGTCTACGACAAGCTGTCCAAGCGGCAGCGGCTCGCGGCGATCTCGGTGGACGGCAGCGAGCGGCAGATCGCCGATGGCGACCACGTCGAGGTCGGCCAGCAGCTGCTGGAAGGTGCGGTCGACCCGCACGAGGTGCTGCGCGTGATGGGCCCGCGCGAGGCCCAGCTGCACCTGGTGCGCGAGGTGCAGGAGGTGTACCGGTCGCAGGGTGTGGGCATCCACGACAAGCACGTCGAGGTCATCGTCCGCCAGATGCTGCGCCGGGTCATCATCATCGACTCGGGTGCCACCGAGTTCCTGCCCGGTTCGCCGGTCGAGCGCTCGCAGTTCGAGTCGGAGAACCGTCGCGTCGTCGCCGAGGGCGGCGACCCGGCGTCCGGCCGTCCGGTGCTGATGGGTATCACCAAGGCGTCGCTGGCCACGGACTCGTGGCTGTCGGCGGCCTCCTTCCAGGAGACGACCCGCATCCTCACGAACGCCGCGATCGAGGGCGCGAGTGACAAGCTGGTCGGCCTGAAGGAGAACGTGATCATCGGTAAGTTGATCCCGGCTGGTACGGGCATCAACCGGTACCGCAACATCCAGGTGCAGCCGACGGAGGAGGCACGGGCCGCGGCGTACGCGATCCCGTCCTACGACGACAGCTACTACACCCCGGACGTGTTCGGCACCGGTACCGGTGCGGCGGTTCCGCTGGACGACTACGACTTCGGCCGCGACTACCGCTGAAGTAACTAGTTGACCAAAGGGCCCCTGTCCGACTCCTCCGGACAGGGGCCCTTCTCTGTGCGGTCAGTAGACGGCGGTGATGCGGAGCATGATCACTCGTAGTACTTGGTCGACGATCGCATAGTGGACGAAGCCGTACTCGAAGTTGGCCGAGTAGTAGTCGAAGCGCTTGTTGTAGGTTCCTCGCGCTTTGGGATTTTCCTTCAGCCGCTTCACGAAGGTCTCCACCTCGGTGCGGACCTCATGAGGCAAGGTGTCCCGCACTCGTTCGGCTTCTGTGCACCAACGGATCTCGTAGCTCGGCATCACTCGGCCCCAGGGCGGTGTACGTGCGAGAAGTACCAGTCCCCTTCGGTATCCCTGCGGTAGACGAGGTCGGTGCCGTCGGGTTGGGGACGCCATTTTTCGGAGAAGACGGACTCATCGCCGTTCTTGATGCGCTCCAGCAGCTCGTCGACGTACGGGGCGGGATTGGCGGCTGAGCACGCCACGGCCCACCAGCGGCCGAGGACCTTCTCGACTCGGCTGAGGTCGAAGTCATCGTCGGCTTCGGCCATTGCGAGGTGGAACTCGCGCTCGAACTCGGCGCAGCTTTCGGGGTCCAGTTCATTCAGGGCGCGACGGATGGCCGGGCCGGTCCGGTCGATCACCACGTCCATCCGCGCGTAGTCTTCTGCGCGAAAGTCTTTGCTGACCATGGTTTTCAACGTAGCGATCAGCGCCCCGCCGGAAAGTCGCTCAACCCGGTCATGCGCGTGCGCCACCGCATGAAAGGCGGCTCGCCGTGGAGGCAGCCGTTTTCGCGTGCTGCTCGGTGCGGCGGGTTACCGTGTGCGGCGGTGATGGGAGGCGGGGATGAATCAGCCCGGACAACCGTGGCAGCAGCCGATGCACCCTCCGGCGGGGGATCCGTTTCAGGAGTGGGCGGCGCAGCGCGGTTGGCGAATGGCGCGGGACGCGCCGGGGGACGTGCTGGGGCAGCTGCCCGGGCCGCCGTTCCACGACTACGAGCACAAGGCGATTCCCTTGCTGCTGGCCGGTCTCCACGAAGGCATGCCGGCGCTGGTGATGCAGATCGCGAACTCGTACAAGTACACCGCGACGACCGGTTCGTACTATTCGACCACTACCGATCGTCAGGTCACCACGTCGAAGTCCGGCACTGCCACTTCGATGACCAGTGTCGCGGTTCTGGAGTTGCCGTCGCCAGTTCCGGAGCTACTGGTCGAGCGGCGGCACGAGAAACCGGGCGGATTCCTGAGCTTGCTCGGATTCAACCGCTCGAAGGGGAGTGCCCGGGGCGAGCAGGTCGCGACCGTGCAGATCGGCGATCCGAGCCGATCGACGAACGCGTTCACCTACCAAATTTCCGGAGCCAGCCCGCAATACGTGCAAGCCGTGGTAACCCCTGAACGCTTGCACTGGCTGTACCGGTCGTTCAGCAATTTCGCCGGGTTGAAGGTGCCTAGCACGCCCCTCTTCCGGCTATCTGGTCGAAAAGTGATGTTCTGGACGAGCCGGCAGCTCTTCCGGCCGGACACGGTGGACGAGTTGCTGGGATGGGCGCACCACGTGACGAGCTGGATTCCGCCCGCGGCATTCCAGGATCCAGCCGCTGCGGAAGCCGACCGCCAGCACGTCCCGCTCACGCAGCTGCGGCTCCCATTTAACTGATCTTCCTAGTGAGGGCCCTTCGACCGGCAGGCCGGTCGAAGGGCCCTTCGCTCGTTACTTGATCAGGCGGATCACCAGTTGAGGTCGCCGCTGATCGTTTCGTCCGGCGGGACGTCGGTGAAACCGCCTCCCTGGGCCTGCTTCTCCAGTGCGTCAGCGGCGGAGCCGAGGCCGCCGGCCACCTGGTTGAAGCCGGACTTGGCGACGTCCTTCGCGCCGTAAGACGGTGCATCGCGTTGGTACGTGGAAGTCGTGCCGTCATCGTTCACGACAGGATCGCCGGTGGTCTTGTCCCGCTCGGTGATGTTGCCGTCGGCGTCGATCTCCGTGATGTGCCCCGACTTGTCGTCGACGGTGTAGCCGCGGTCTTCGGCTTCGGACTGGAATCCCGTGCCGAGTTGGCCCACGACCTTGCGCTCGTCCGCGGTTTCCTTCGTCACTCCGCCGAGGATCTTGCTGCCCATGTCCGCCGGGCTCTTGCCGCCGTCTCCGCCGGGCTTCCCGTCCGTGATCTGCTGGACGCTCTCGATGATCCGGATCGTGTCCAGGATCGCCTTGATCGCCGTGATCACGTCCATGATGTGGCCGATGATCTTGGTGATCTTCTGGATCTGCTGGGCGGCCCGGGCGCAGGTGATGCCCGCTTCCGCCGTCGTCACCGCGGTGGCCGCGGCGATGGAGCCGCCGAAGGTCGGGCCCGCCGAGGCCGTCGCCGTGATCCAGGTGGTGATCGCCCAGGTCAGGAAGTCGGAGAGGATGCCCTTGATCACGCCTTCGGCGGCTTCCATCATGGTGCCGCTCATCTGCAGCAGCTGCGAGATGTTGTTCGCCTGGCCGCCGGTGGCCTGCACGCCGTCGATGAACTTCGCCATCTTCTTGCGCAGCGCGTCGGCGGCTTCGCCGTCCCAGTCCGCGAGCTCGCTGTCCAGCCTGTCGGTCAGGTTCTGGCCGAGCTTGTTGATCTCGTCCTGGACCTCGGCGAACGACTGGGCGCTCTTGGCCAGCGCCTCGCTGTCGCCGGTGACGAGCTGGATCGCGTCGCGCACCGGGGCCACGAAGTTGATCACGAACTCGACGCCGGTGCCGATGAGGAAGCCCATCGGATCCAGCGCGAAGCTGGTCGCGCTGGACAGGTAGCTCTCGATGTCGCCCTTGAGCGCCTCGACGTCGCCCTTACCGGCGTTGTCGCTCGCGCTGATGATGTCCTTGACGAACGGCAGCTTCCCGAACGCCGACCCGTCGACGCGCGGGGCCGCCGGGTTGAGCGCGCTGTTCTCGCTGATCGCTTCCGCGTTGGTGGTCACCAGGAACCGCCTCCGCCACCGCCGCCGCCCTTGCCGACCTCGCCGAGGATCTTGCCGAACATCTCGGCCATCGACTCGTCGGATTCCTGGTAGTCACGGCCGCAGGCGGTGATGTCCTCGCCCGCCTTGATCAGCCCTTCGCTCATCTCGTCGAGGTGCTGCTTGAACTTCTCCAGCAGGTCGCGGTAGGAGCTGTAGGTGGTGGCCAGGCCGAGCAGCCCCCACGAGACCTCCGGGACCTCCGCGCCGGCGACCTTGTCCCGGACGGCCTTCGCGTCGGCGTTCATCCCGCCGATGTTGCCGCCGCACTGCATGATCATTTCGGCGGGCGCTTTGTACCCCGGCATCGTCATCTCCTGCCGTCGAGGAAGGAATCCGGCTGCTCGTCGTCGTCGACCGGCGCTTCGTGCTGCTGCTCGGGCTGGGCGCCGAACAGCTCTTCCTGGGTGCGCAGCACTCGGTCGAGGACATCGCTGTCCGGCACGTACTCCTGCACGATCTCGGCCTGCTTGCGGGCGGCCTCGGCGACCGCGAGCTGCAAGGTGCTCATGACGGTGCCGGACAACTGCGCGGGCGAAAGGCGCATCGCGTCCTGGGTGAACTCGATGCCGGTGACGCCGCCGGGGCTGGCGGTGACGGTGACCGAGCGATCCGCGGACGTGGCGGCCACCTGCAGCTCGCTGATCTGCTCGCGCATCTGGCCGAAATCGCCCATTCGTTCCTCGGCCCTGCGGCCAGCTTCCTTGAGCGCGTCCAGTTTGCGTTGCAGATCATCCAGATCCGCGGACATGATTCGCCTCCTCGGCCCAGTGCTGATTGGTTCTGATCGGCTATCCTTGCCCATCGGACGGAGTGGCGGGTCTAGTACCCGAAAAAATCCCGGAGATGGCGCAACCTTTTTCCAGTCCGGGCGTACCGGCTGGTCATCGCCACTGCGTTCGAATTCCCGGCATTCGGAACCGAATTCATCGGCCGCGATGCCGTGGTTTACCGCAATGACGGGCGCAGTTTCTCGATCGGCCGCGCGGAATTGGCTCGACCAAACGCGTTTTCCGGGCGGATCGCGGGGAGACGGCCGGGCTCTCGGGCCGGGAAGCGCATGTCGTGCGGCGTAGCATGGGCTCGATCGACCGGCCGGTATCGAAAGTTGCGGGGTCGCTGCCGCATCTGGGAGTCTCCCAGCCTCGCGGCTCGCCCCGCGGTAATGCGGTCGGCGGAGCCGACCGGGTCGGGACTGCGGCGGGCATGCCGTGTCGTCGAGGGGCCGGCACGGCATGCCCGGCTGTTCGCGGCTGTCAGCCTTCGAGCTCGGCGAGGGCCTTGCGGACCCGCTCGACCTCGGCCTCCAGTTCGGCGAGCTTCGCCTCGTGCTGCTGGCGCGCCTCGTTCAGCACGCTCTCGATCGTGTCGGAGATGTCCTGGTGCAGCTCGGCGGCCGCCTTGGACACCGCGGCCGCCGCGACCGGCAGGCCCTGCACGATGCGCTTGCCCGCGTGCATCAGGTCGGCCTGCCACTCGCCGTCGGCGGTGCCGGTGACCGTCAGCGTGAGCTCGACCGTCCGGGTCTTCTTGACGGTGCTCTGCTTGCGGGCCCGCGGCTTCTTCGGCGCCGCCTCGGCGGCGGACTCGGCCTCGGGCTGCGCCGACTCAGACTGCTCCGACTGGGGCTGCGCCGATTCGGACTGGGTCGATTCGGGCTGGGCCGACTCCGGCTGGGCCTGCTCGGACTGGGCCGACGCGGTCTGCTCGGTGCTCGTCTGCTCTTCGGTCAATTCTGTCTCCTGTGTGTCGCGGCGAGGGGAACCCAGAATAGAACAGTTGTTCCCCTCTGTTGGTGCGGACATGTCGGGCGGTCCGGCGGCGCCGCCCGATCGGGTCACCGCTGCAGAACGGTGACCAATGCTTGCAGCGCGGGGCGGAAGGCGTGTTCCGCGGGGGCGGCGTAGCCGACGACCACGCCGGGCGGATGCTGTCCGGGCGAGGCCCAGTGCGGCCCGAGCACCTCGAGCTCCACCGAATGCTTCCGCGCCCGAGTCAGGACTTCTCGCTCCGTCGGTCCCTCCGGGTCGAGCTGCAGGGTGATGTGCAGTCCGGCCGAGATACCGGCCGGGTAGGGCCGGTGGTGCGCGCGCAGGTCGCTCAGCGCATCGAGGAGCTGCTCCCGTCGCCTCCGGTACACGGCGCGCGATCGGCGGACGTGCTGATCGTAGGCGCCCGACCGGATGAGTTCCGCCATGGCCAGCTGTTCGAACAGCGGGGCGTGCAGCCCGCTTTGCTCCTTGAGCGTGCGCACCGGCGCCACCAGGTGCGGAGGCAGCGCCAGCCACGCGAGCCGCAGGGCGGGGGCGAGGGTCTTGCTGGCCGTGCCCGCGTAGGCGACGTGGTTGGGCGCCATGCCCTGCAGCGAGCCGATCGGCCTGCGGTCGAAGCGGAACTCGCCGTCGTAGTCGTCCTCGATGATCAGCCGGTCCTCGGTCTTCGCGAGCTGCACGAGCTCCGTCCGGCGGGCCGAGCTCATGGCGACGCCGAGCGGGAACTGGTGCGCGGGCGTGACCACCACGGCCCGGCTGAGCTGCTGCGCGACGTCGATGCCGTCGTGGTCGACCGGCACGCCGCGCACCGCCATGCCGAAGCCGGCGGGGATCGCGCGCAGCTGCGGCAGGGACGGGTCCTCGAAGTCGATCGAGTCCAGCCCCTGGTCGTGCAGGGCCTTGCTGAGCAGCGACAACGCCTGGGAGTAGCCGTTGCAGATGATGATCCGCTCCGGCGTGGTGGCCACCGCGCGGACTCGCGCCAGGTACTCGGTGAGGGCCTCCCGCAGCGCCGGGTGGCCCTGCGGATCGCCGTAGTCGAGGTCGCCGTCGGGCGTGGACTGCAGGGCGCGGCGGCTGGCGGCCAGCCAGTCCCGGCGCGGGAAGGAGCTGAGGTTCGGCCGCCCGGGCCGGAAGTCCCAGCGCGGCGCCGGGGTTTCCGGGTCGGGCGGGGCGGCGATCGGGTCCGGGCTCGCCAGCCGTTCGGCGACGGTGGTCGGCGCGCCCTGGCGGGACAGCAGGAAGCCCTCGGTGACCAGCTGGTCGTAGGCGCGGGTGACGGTGCCGCGGGCGACGCCGAGGTCCTGCGCCAGGGCACGGGTGGACGGGACGCGGCTGCCGGCCGGGAGGCGGCCGTCGCGGATCGCGGTGCGCAGCGCCTCGGCCAGCCTGCTGCTGTCCGGCCGGCCCGCCCAGTCCAGGTGCAGATCCAGCGAAGCGGGCCATCCGACTGTCACAACCACCGACCCTACCGAAGTGCCCGATTCGCGGATCCAGGCTCAGGTCACGGCGCTATGAACCTTTTGCGCCGTTATGACCGTCCGGCGGCCCGGGCTCGTGATCGTCGCTACACGGGAAATCCCGCAGATCCGATCCGGCCTCGCGCGCGCGGTTGATACGGTTCCCGCCGGACGAGATCGAGTGGGAAACCGTGCCAGGGCTGGGGAACGCGGGCTGTCGCCGGAAGGTGGCGCAGCGCTCCCGCCGGTGCGCGGCGGAGCGGTTCGGGGGACGGGTTGCCTGAGGACGACTTCGGACGCGACATCGGCGCGGCCGAGCGGATGGTTCGCGATTGGCAGGAGCGGGCCACCGAGAAGGCCGAGAAGTTCGGCCGGATGCAGCGGGAGATCGAGCAGATCTCGGTGACGGAGACCTCCCGGGACGGCGCGATCGAGGTGACGGTGAACTCCGCCGGCATCCTGCAGAGCCTGCAGCTCTCCGAGAACGCCAGCAACCGCCCGATGGCGAAGCTGGCGGCCGAGATCATGCGCGCCGTGCAGACCGCGCAGGCGAAGGTCCCCGAGCTCATGCAGCAGGCCGTGGCGGGCACGGTCGGGCTGGAGGATTCCGCCGCGCAGCACGTGCTGGGCCAGGCCCGCAAGTACTTCCCGGAGATGCCGGAGGACGAGGAAGAGCCGCAGAAGCAGGGGTCCGGCCTGCAGGAGTTGCGGTACGGCGTCGAGGACGACTACGAGGAGCCGCAGCAGCGGCGCCAGCCCCCGGCTCCGCCGGCGCCGCCCCAGCGCCCGACCGCCCCGCCGCAGCAGCCGCCGTCGCGCCGTCGCCCGGACGACTTCGACGACGACGACTTCGGCGGCGGCTCCTTCCTGCGCTGATCCTGCCGAGCCGACCCGAGGGGCCCTTTGCGATGCCGGACGAGATGAACGTCGTCATTGAGAACCTGCGCACCCATGCGTCCAAAGTGGATGGTGTGGTGGACCAGCTGAACGTCGCCGTCGACGCGTCGCAGCAGGTTTCGCTGGACAACGACGCGTACGGGATCCTCTGCCGACCCTTCGCCTGGATGCTCGACCCGGTGGAGCAGCACGGCGTCGAGACGCTGCAGAAGGCCGTCGAGGCGATGCAGGAGGTCGCCGAGAACGTGCGCGGCGCCGCGGAGGAATACCAGTCCGCCGACGACGCGGGTAGCGACGTGATCGGCGGGATCGAGGTATGAGCAACCCGCTCGTCGCGCAGCAGAAGGAGAATCCGGACGGCCCCGGCCCGCTCACCGCGGGCACCGGCGACGCCGGGTGGGGCACCGGGATCGGCATCGCCGAGTCCATCAACGACGTCTCGTCGCTGAACGACGGTTCGAGCTGGGTCGAGAGCGGGCTGGCCTACGGCGGGCTGGCGCTGGAAGTCGTCAGCATCGCCACCGACCCGATCGGCACCCTGCTCTCCTACGGCCTGTCGTGGCTGATCGAGCACGTCGAGCCGCTGAAGGAGGCGCTGGACTGGTTCGCCGGCGACCCGGACGGGGTCAAGGCGTACGGCGAGACCTGGGCCAACGTCAGCAAGGCGGTGGGCGAGGCCGCCACCCAGTACAACGACGCGGTCAAGGCCGACACCGCGCAGTGGACCGGCGCGGCCGGCGACGCCTACCGCCAGCAGGCGGGGGAGAAGGGCGAAGCCCTCGCCGGCGCCGCGGAACTCGCCAACACGATCAGCACCGTGGTCACGGTGATGGGCGAGGTCGTCTCGTTCGTCCGCGAATTCGTCCGCGACCTGGTCGCCGACTGCATCTCGCGGCTGATCACCTACGCGCTGGAAGCGCTGGCCCCGCCGGGCGTCTCGCTGGCCTGGGTGGTGCCGCAGGCGGTCTCGTTCATCGCCAGGACGGTCGGCAAGATCACCAAGATCGTCACCAAGCTGATCAAGACGATCAGCAACGTGGCGCCGAAGCTGGCCAAGCTGGTCGAGGTCTTCGGCGACATCATGAAGGCCCTCGGCAAGCTGGGGAAACGAGCGGCCGACGGCGTGAAGACCGCGGCGACCAACGTCGGCAAGGTCGCGGACAAGCTGGACGTCGCTGGCAAGCTGGGCGACAAGCTGGCGGAGAAGACCTGGAAGAAGGTCGACGACGTGTTCGGCACGGACGTCGTCGGCAAGCACAACGCCAAGTTCGGCGGCCCGGACGCGCCGGGCGGCGGCTCGGACGGCGAGAGCGACAACGGCTCGTCCGGGACCGGGTCGGGTTCCTCGGGCAGCGGAACGGGTTCGGGCTCGTCCGGGACGGGCTCCGGCTCGACCGGTGACGGTTCTGGTTCGACGGGCAGCGGAACGGGGTCGGGCAGCGGCTCCGGTTCTTCGGGTGAGGGATCAGGTTCGGGCAGCGGCTCGACCGGTGATGGCTCCGGTTCTCCTGGCGGCGGAACGGGATCGGGCAGCGGCTCGACTTCGAGCCCCTCGGGCAGCGGCTCCGGCTCCACGTCGACGGGCGGCGGTTCCGGCGGCACCGACGCTCCCGGCTCGGGTTCGCACGGCGGGGCGGGTTCCTCGTCGAACGGCCCTGATTCGCAGGGTTCTTCGGCCAGTGGCTCGGGCTCCCACGGCGGCTCGTCGCCCGATGGTTCGGGCTCCCATGGCGGTTCCGGTTCTTCGGCCGATGGTTCCGGTTCGCACGGCGGCTCCGGCTCCTCCGGTACGCCGAGCGGTTCGGATTCACCGCGCGCCGGTACGGATTCGGGCCCGCACGCGCCGGAATCGTCCGGTCGACCCGCCGCGGACACGGGCCCCGGCGGGTCGGCCGATGCGCCGCGAAGCGCGTCCTCAATGGACACCGGGCCGAGCGGTCACGGTGGCGCGGACGTGCGGTCCGCAGCCCCGGAGGGCGGCCCGCACGCGGCGTCGGCCCCGGATGGGCCGTCGGCCGGTGGTACCGGTGCGGGGTCGCACTCCGGCGGCGGATCGGCGACCGGGAGCGGCTCGGGCGCGAACTTCGGCTCGGGCGGCGGATCGCCGCATGTCGGTGGCGGTTCCGGGGGCGGCCCGGCTCATGTCGGTGGCGGTTCCGGCGGTGGTCCGGCCCATGCCGGTGGCTCGGGCGGCGGCCCGGCTCCCACCGGAAGCGGTTTCGGCCCGGATGTCGCGAACCGTCCGCCGTCCACCCCGGCCCACACTTCGAGCGCCAGCGTGAGCGCGCCGGAACGACCGGCGGACATGGGCGTCGCCGCACCGCCCCCCAACACTCCTTCGGCCCGCCCGGACCAGCCCGCCGGTGGAGCCGCGGGCGGCCCGGCCGCAGGCGCATCGGGAGGCGCACCGTCCTCCTCGCCTGGCGGAAGCCGTCCGGGCTCGGGCGGCGGCTGGACGGGCACGCCCGGAAGCCCCGGCGCAGCCGGGCGGAGCATGCCCAGCGGGCCCGAGGCGCCGCGGCCACGCGGCCCCGAGGGCGCCCCGGCGAGGAGCGGACCGGCGAAGCCGGACGCGCCGCACCGCCCCGGCGGAGCCGGTCAGCGCCCGGCGCAGCCGGGAGGCCCCGCAGGGCCGCCACGGGCCGACGGCCCGGCAGGACCGGTCCGGCCCGGCGGGCCGGGAGGTCCGGCGCATGCGAACGGGCCCGGACACCCGAACGGCCCGGCACGCGCGGATGCCCCGGCGAACCCGAACGGCCCGGCACGGCCCGACGCTCCGATGCGCCCGAACGGCCCCAGCGGATCGGCACACCCGGACGCCCCGGCCAGGCCGAACGGCCCGTCGCGCCCGGACGGCCCGAATGCCCCGGCGCGGCCAAACGGTTCGACCGGTCCCCAAGCCGCACCGCGCGCCGATGCCCCGGCGCGCCCGAACGGCCCGATGAGTCCAGACGGTCCGAACGGCACACCGCGTCCGGACGCCCCGTCCCGCTCCAACGGCCCGACGAGTCCAGGTGCTCCGGACTCCCCGTCGCGGCCGAACGGTCCGATGCGACCGGATGGCTCGGTTCGGCCAGACGCCCCGTCGCGGCCCAATGGTCCGATGCGTCCAGACGGCCCGGCGCGCCCGGATGCCCCGTCGCGCCCGGACGGTCCGAACAGCTCGGCCCGGCCCGACGGCCCATCACGCCCCGGCGGCCCTGATGGACCTGTCCGCAATGGACGGACGGACGGCGGCCCGGAGATGCCGCGCCAGCGGCAGCCGGAAACCCCGTCCCGCCTGAACGATCCGGCCAATCCGCGCCCGCAGGGCACGCATCCGGACGCCCCGCGCCCGGATGCACCCCGAGTCGAGGCGCCGCGTCCCGATGCGCCGCACGTCGACGGTCCGCGCCCGCACGCGCCGCAGCCGAGCCGCCCGCAGGCGGCCCGGCACGCCGACGCCGACCGCTACCCGTACGCGGACGTGAAGCACGGGGACTTCGCGCACGTCAAGGGCGAAGGCGTCCGCCACTGGGGCCCCGGCTGGCAGCAGCGGATGGCCGAGGACGCGAGGATCCGCGCCGAGTCCCTCGGCTACCACAAGCCGGACGCCCCGCACACCCCGGAACCGGCGGCCCCGGACGCGCCACCGCGCTCCACTTCGGAGTCCATGGCGGCGGAGAAGCCGCCGGAGAACCCGTTCGAGCACCGCCGGAACCACAGGGTCGGCGAGGGCGAGCCGCTGGACATCTCCGCCGAGCTGCGCGAGAAGCTCGGCGGAAGGGGCCTCGCGATCCGCAACACGGATTCCGGGCTCTCGATGATCCGGGACCTCCCGCGCTCCCACTTCAACCGGGCGCAGGACTTCGCCCAGCGCATGCCGCGGCCGGCCGTGGACCCGAAGCGCTTCACGGTCGAGGTCCACGGCAGCCCGAACGGCGTGAGCTTCAACGGCAAGGAGCTCTCGGCCAAGGAGCTGGCCGAGATCATCAAGGGCGCGCCGGGCTACAAGCACGGCGAGCCGGTGCGCCTGCTGTCCTGCCAGACCGGCGCCGACCTGCCGGACGGCTCCCCGAACTTCGCCCAGCAGCTGTCGAAGGAACTCGGCGTGGAGGTCCTGGCGCCCAACAAGGACGCCTGGGTCGACAACTTCGGCAACATGTACGCCAGCGGCAGCCGCGCGGAGTTCGACGTGGACGCCTCGGGCACGCCGCAACCGCGCTTCGACGAGCCGGGCCAATGGGTCAGCTTCAGCCCGGACGGAACGAAAGCGGTCCACGACAGCCCGTTCCCCCCGGGCCACGAACCGGAGTGGACCCGCTTCGGACACCAAGCCGACGCAGCCCACCAACGCGGCTACGGCGACCAACCGCCGAAGGAGTTCCAGCATCCGGGCGGTCCCGCCTGGGGCGGCTGGCATTCGCGGCCCGACGCCTACAACGAGCCGGTCCCCGGGCACGTCATGCCGAACGGCGAGTTCGTGCCGCACGGCGAGTTCGACGTCCACGGCAAGTGGATCCCGCACGGGCAGCTCGACAACCTCAACCGCTGGGTGCCGGGACACCTGAACGGCAACGGCCAACTGGTCCCCAACGGGCACTACGACCAAAGCGGCGCGTGGGTCGCGCACGGCCGAACCGACGAGTTCGGCCGCTGGATCCCGGTCCACCGCGACGCCGACGGCTACCACGACCTGGGCCGGTTCAACCCGCAGAACCACCAGTGGGAACCCGCGGGCTACGTCGACCGGAACACCGGTCAGTTCGTGCCGAACAACCCGCCGCAGCAGGTGCCCCACGCCGGTCCGCCGCAGGCAGGACCGGGACACCAGTCGGCACCGAACGCAGGTCAGGCCCAGCAACCGCCACCAGCGGCGCCGCATTCGCAACCTGCTCAGGCTCCGCAGCCGATGACGGCGCAGTCCGGATACGGGTCGCACCAGCAGGCCGGACAGCACCCGGCGGCACCTCAGCAATCGCCGCACCAGCAGCCGATGCGGCAGCAGGCTCCGCAGCAACCGAACCACCAGCAACCGGCCGCCCCGCACGCGGGACAACAGCCGATCCACCAGCAACCGGCCGCTCCGCGCACCTGGCAGCAACCCGCACCCCCGCACGCGGGGCAGCAGCCGCCCGCGGCACCACATGCCGGTCAGCAGCCGATGCCGCAGCAACCGGCACAACCTCCGCGGCAACCACAACAGCCGCCGGCTGCTGCGCCGCAGTTCGGGCAACAGCCGCCGCCTGCACGTCAGCAGCACCCCCCGGCAGCCGCGCCGCAGCAGCAAGGGATGCGTCAGCAGCCGCCCGCTGCGAATGCGCAGCAATCGCCCCAGCAGTCCCAACCTGCGGCAGGAGCGCAACCCGCCGCTGGCCAGCACCGCCAGGCACCGCAGTTCCCGGCAAGTCGGCAGCCGAGTGCGCCTCAGCAGCCCGCAGCGCCATCTGCGCGTCCGCCGGCACCGCAGCCTGCGGATGTCAGCGGTCCGCGCCCAGCGCCGGCGGCTCCGCGCCAGGCGGCGCCGCCGGTGGATGTCCGAGGCCCCCGCATGGACGGCCCGTCGTCCCAAACCAGGGCGCCATCCACCGACGCTGGCGGCCAAGCGCCGACTCCGGGAAGTCCGCGTCCCGCCCAACCGCCGGCAGAAGTCAACGGCCCCCGGCCACCGCAGTCACCGGAAGCCCCGCGCCGACCGGATCCCGCACAAGGCCAGGGCACTTCGCCCCGGACCGGCCACCGCTCGGATGCACAACCCGCCGAGACCAACGGCTCCGGGCCGAAGTCGGCCGATGCGCCGCCGCACGCCCCGGAGCCGGGCAAGCCGACGGACACGACCGCGCCGCGAACCGACCAGCAAGCCGAAAGCTGGCGGAACGACTTCGAACCAGCCCCGCAGAAGTCGCCCGAGCCCGCGGACTCGGCGAGTGGCGCGGATTCGTCGGACTGGCAAAAGGACTTCGAGCCGACTCCGTCTCAGTCATCCAGCCCGTCAAACAGCCAGCACGGGAACCTGGACACCGAGACCGACGCCCCAAGCCCGAGCGACGCCACGACTCCTGCGCCGAAGTGGTGGGAATCGGACGGCGGAAGCCCGTTCGATCCCAAGCCGGACCCGGCTTCGGGGCACGATGCCGACGCCGACACGTCCAGCGGTCTGGACTCCGACCAGCAATCGGGAAATGTGGGCGAGAAGCCCGCTGAAGAGCAGACATCGCCGTGGGATCAGCTGGACGAATCGCCGGACGGCGATGGTGTGCCGAACGATCTCCCGGACCAGGATTATCTGGGCAACCCGAATTATCGGGCCGATGAGGCCACTCATAAAGCGATGCTGGCCAAGTACGACCAGAATTGGTTGGCAGATGACAAGTACATGCTCGATCACCAGATCAAGCGCCGCATCGAAGCGCTGAAAGAGACCGATCCAGAGCTGTATGCGGCAATTGAGAAGATCCCCCATGAGCAGAAGCTCGCGATGCACGGCTATACGAAGCATTCGTTCAGCGAGATGAACAAGGCGCTGCGTACCCAGGACCCGGAGATGCTCCGGCGGTACGACGAGCAAATCAGTTGCATCGTGTCCGGGATGAACCAACTGCCCGATTTCTCCGGCAAGGCGCATCGCGTGGTCACCGTCGACGATCCCGGGCTCGCGGCCGCTATCGCGGACGGCTACGAACCGGGCAAGGTCGTGACCGAGCATTCCTTCACCAGTACGAGTGTCAGGCCGGATCCGGACAACCCCGATCAGCCGAAGAGCAAGTTCGGCGGCTTGGTGGAATTCCACATGGAGATCACAGGTGGAAAAGATCTCCGGCCCTTCAACGACAGATCCGCTGAAGCCGAGATCCTGCTCCCGCCGGGGACCAGCCTGGAAGTGACCGGAAAGTACCAGGATCCAGACACTGGCAAGTGGCACATCCACGTTCGTCAGGTACCGACGCCGAGGCTGCCGGACGGCTCCGTACCACCACCGTTGCCGCGGCCGGATTGGACGCCATCTCCGAACGAACCGTTCAGCAGCAAGATCGCTGACGCATTGAGTCCGTTCGGATAGCGGAGCTCGGTGGTGGGCGACTTGGTAGGCGCGGGCGATATTGGGCTTTGACAAGGAGAACGAGATGGCTGGTGAGCCGAGCTCTGAACGACGGGTGCGGCGGGCTGTGCCTAGTGCGCTGGGACTTGGTTCTGACCTCGACGAGCGCTGTGGCCGGGCACTTGGTGCGGTGCTCGGTTTCGCCATCGGGGACCGGCTCGGGGCGGTGGTCTCGAGTATGTCGTGGTCAGAGATTCGGCAGCAGTACGGCGAGCAGGGGATCACCCGCTACGCGCCGCCCTCCGAGCCGGAGCAGCTTCGGTCGAGTTTGCTGCGGTTGGCGTTGTCGCTGGACACCGTCGTCAGGGCGGACCGCGGCCGGTTGGCCGGTTCGGAACCGGAGCTGGGCCGGGCGCTCGCCGAGGCCTACGAGCTGGCCGGGCAGCGGTTGCCCGACTTCGCCAACGACGTGATCGCGGAATCGGCGGCGCACTACCCGATCGATCCGCAGTTCGCGCGTTCGCTGGCTCCGTCTGACAACGGGGCGGACGAGATCGTCCGGTATCTGCCGCTGGCTCTGTGGACCGAGATCCCCAACACGCTTTTTCAGATTTCCCGCCGGTCGGCATCGGTTTCAGCCAACGCCGAAGACGCGACTTCGATAGCCGGTTTCGTCGTGATGTTGCAGCAGTGCATCTTCACGCATAACCCCGGACGTGGGGTTACCACAGCCGAATCCTTGCTCGCGGAGCTTGGTGGTTCCGAGTTGCTGGCTCTGATGGAGCGAGCAGAACGGATCGCGCGGGGGGAAATCGATCCGGAACAGATCGAACAACTCGGCTCCGGCAACACCGCTGCGGAGGCGATCGCCATTGCCCTCTGCGCCGCCGAGTCTGCGAACTACGACTTCGACCGATCTCTTCGCATCGCGGTCAACCATTCCGGCAACAGCGCGCTGACCGGGGCGCTTTGCGGAGCTCTTCTCGGCAGCAGTTTCGGGGGCGCGCAGCGGATTCCCGAGCATTGGTTGCAGGGGTTGACCGGGGGGCACATGCTCTACCGGCTGGCGCAGGACGCTTGTGAGCAGTTCGGGCCGGAGCCTCGGGACGATGCCGAGTGGCAGCAGCGGTATCCAGCCCTGTCCGCCGGTGGTTTGGAACGATCGGCCCCTGCCACCCCAACGCCTCGGTCGCCCCTCGACGCTCATGAGCGGTTCTTGGGGGCCATGGTCGCGGGGGCGATGGGCGATGCTCTTGGGTTCGCTATTGAGTTCCACGACATCGGGATGATTCGGCGGCACCACGGGGATGCCGGGCTCACGTCTCCGGTGCTTCGGGACGGCGTTGCTCAGGTCTCCGATGACACGCAGATGATGCTGTTCACCCTCGAAGGGCTCATCCGGGCTCATGTTGCTCGGCGGATCAATCCGACGGACAACGATCCTGTTCCCGAGGTTCAGCACGCTTATCAGCGGTGGTTCCACACGCAGAGCCAGCCGTGGGATCGCGCCGGTGGGCCTTATGCGCAGCACCTGCGGCAGCCCGATGGGTGGTTGATCACGCATCCCGAGCTGTTCAGCTCGCGGGCTCCGGGGAGCACCTGCATGTCCGCCCTCGCCAACTTCGCGCGGACGCATCAGCACGCCACTCCGCAGTTCAAGATCAACGACTCGAAGGGGTGTGGTGGGGTGATGCGGGCCGCGCCGGTTGCGGTGTGGTCCAACGATCCGGCTGAGGTCTTCTACGCGGCTGTTGGTACCGCTGCTCTGACGCACAGCCACCCCAGTGGCTACCTCTCGGCCGGGGTGTTGGCGGTGATCGTGCACCAGTTGATCCGCGACGTGCCCCTGCCGGAGAGCGTTCGGATGGCCCGGGATCTGCTGCTGCGGTGGCGTGGGCACGAGGAGCAGTTGCGGTTCCTCGACGCCGCCGTCGAGCTCGCGAAGAAGGGCGCCGTCAGCCCCGAGGAGATCAAGGACACACTCGGTCAGGGGTGGGTCGGGGAGGAAGCTCTCGCGATCGGGCTCTACGCCGCGCTGGCCACCGATAACTTGAGGGACGCGCTGCTGTTGTCCGTGAACCACTCGGGGGACTCCGATTCCACGGGGATCGTGTGCGGCAACATTGCGGGGGCTCTTTACGGGGCTCGGGCCGTTCCTCCGGAGTGGCTCGCGTCCCTGGAGCTGCGCGAGCTCGTCGAGACGCTGGCCAAGGATGCGCTGGTCGAGTTCAGCCCCGGGCCGCCGACCGATCCGGGGTGGACCCGGCGGTACCCCGCCTGGTGACCATGAGGGAGACATCGCGATGACCGACGCTCAACCGCCGCAGCTGTCGTGGGCCGAACGATTCCGCGGCGCCATGCTCGGCGGGGCCGTCGGCGACGCGCTCGGCGCCGGCGTGCGCAACACCAGCACCGCCGAGCTCCAGCAGTGGTTCGGCCCGCAGGGCGTCGTCGACTACCTGCCCGTTTTCGGGCGGCGCGGCGCGGTCAGCGATCTGACCCAGCTCACCGTGTTCACCATGGAAGCCCTGCTGCGGGCGAAGGCCGCGAACCCGGGCGGCAACGGGTGGTTGCCGACCGAGTTCGTCTTCACCAACTACCTGCGTTGGCTGCACACCCAGGGCGTCCCGTGGGATTACGCGATGTCGGCGTACCTGTCGACGGAACCCGCGCCCAACAGCTGGTTGCTCGAACGGTCGGAGCTGTACTCGACCCGCAACCCGGAGGGCGCGGCGATTTCCCTGCTCGGGCGGATGGCCCGGCAGTCTCCGCTCGGGGCCGACGGCCTGCTGCGTCCGCCGACCGGCATCGACGGTTTGGCGGGCTGCGTGGCCTGGGCCGCGCCGGCCATGGTGTGGTCGAACGTGCCGGAGGCCGTGTACTCGACCGGCGCCGCGACCGCGAACCTGTTCACCTCCGCCCCGAACTCCGTCAGCGCGGCCGGCATGCACGCCGACGTGCTGGCCCAGCTGATCCGCGGGGTGCCGTTGTGGGACGCGGTGACCGCATCCGATCGCAACCGGCTCGGCAGCGCGTACCAGGTCCGCGAGATCCCCGCCGACGTCCGGCGGACCGTGCACGCGGCGATGTTCGTCGGGCAGCGGGGCGTTCGCCCTTCCCCCTCGGACCTCGACATCGAGTTCGACACCTACAACAAGCCCGGCGAGCTCGGCATCGCGCTGGCCGCGGTGGGCAGCACCCGGAACTTCGCCGACGCGGTGCGGGTCGCAGTGAACCAGTCCAGCGACAGCGCCGTCACCGGCGCGCTGGCCGGGCAGCTCGCCGGCGCGATCTACGGGCCGGGCGGGATTCCCGCGCAGTGGGGGGAAGAACTCGAACTGCGCGAGGTCATCGAGATCCTCTGCGCGGACGCCACCGAAGCCTTCGCGCCGCCACCGCCGCCGCAGTGGGCCCAGCGGTACGCGCCGAACAACCGCCCGCTCGGCGGCCCCCGGGAACTCGCCGCCGGCACGCCGAACACCGTCGAAGGCTCCGCCGAGCAGACCATGATCATGCCCGCGATCACGGCCGCGCCGGACGACGCCGTCGACACGCCCCCGCAGGGCATCGCGCCGCAGAGCGCGCGCTCGGAGAGCATCGGGGCGCCGACGTTCCCGGCGGCCCGCACCGAACCCCCGGCGGAATTCACGGCGACCGACCCGTCGAGCACCGGCCCGATCCCGGTGCCGCGCCTGCTGTCGAACGGGGCCCCGGTGGAAACCACCGCGGTGTTCCCGGCGGTCGACACCCCGGCCGAGCAGGTCGACGCCGAACCGCAGATCGGGGCCTTCCCGCCGCTGGCCGCTCCTCGCGCCGCGGCTCGGGCCCCGGAAGTCCGCGCGACGCCTGCCGAATCCCCGGCCGAGCCCGATTCGGCACCGGACGAGACGCAGGCCGCGGACCAGGACTTCGGGCGGATCGTCGTGCCGGAGCCCGACGACATCGCCGCCGAGCGGCCTGTCGATGGCGCGGAGGTCGCTACCGGCGCAGTGGAAGAGGACGTCGCCGAGCAGGGGTTAAGCGTCGCCGGCACAGCGCAGGAGCCATCGCTGGGAGCCTTCGCAGAGGACGTTTCCTCCGAAGACCAGTCCGTCACCGCTCCGCCGGTCGAGCGCGAGCCGGTCGACATGGAGCCGCCGGCGCGCGCACCGATCGACCTCGAACCGGCCGATTTCGACACGACGCCGGGCGAAGACCTGCCGGACCCGTTCGCCGCGGCCGCCGACCCGGGAGAAGCCGACGAGCCGGAGGCCGACGGGGCGGTCTTCCCGTCCTTCGCGGAGTCCTTCCCGGCGGAGGTCGAGCGGGTGGAGCCGCTCGGGCTGTCCGACGCATCCGATGCGGGAGAAGCGCGGGCCGACGAGCCCGTGCTCGGCCCCGACCACATCGCCCGGCCGAGCATCCTCAAGCCGGTCGTGGAAGACACCGTGGTCGAGGAAGCCGAACCGGAGCCCGCCGAGCTCGAATCGGTGGAGCCGCTCGACGCCGACCCGATGCCGGGGGAGCCGGACGGCATCGAACCCGTCGCGGCGGAGGTCGAGGCCGAGCCGTTGGGCCCCGATCACATCGCCCGGCCGAGCCTCGCCGAACCCACCGCGCCAGAGAACACCGATCTCGAAGAGGTCGTTCTTCAGGACGCGGTGCTCGACGATGGCGTGCGCGAAGGCGCCGTGCTCAAGGACGTCGTGCTCAAAGACGGCGAGCCCGAAGATGCCGTGCTCCAAGACACCGAGCGCGAAGAGGTCAAGCTAGCGGACACCGTGCTCCAGGACGCCGTCCTCGGAGAGCTCAAGCTCCAGGACGCTGAGCCCGAAGGCACCGAGCCGGAAGAGCACGCCGAGGTCGACGAGCGCGAGCCGGAGACGCCGGACGTCGTCGAGGCGCCGCAGGCCGCAACCGAACCGAAGCCCGCAGAGCCCGCGGCGGCGGTGCAGCCGATCGTCCGCGGCGAGCACGCCAAGGCCGACCGGCCCGACGACAGCGCGCCGTCGCTGACCGAGCGGGTGCTGGGCTGCTTCCTCGGCGGAGCGCTCGGCGACGCCCTCGGCGCCGACCTGGAGTTCATCACCGCCGAGGAGATCACCAAGCGCTTCGGCACCGACGGGCCGAGCGGCCTGCGCGAGGCGTACGGGGTGCACGGCGCGATCACCGACGACACCCAGATGACGCTGTTCACCGCCGAGGGCCTGATCCGCGGCAGCGTCGCCGCCAGGATGCTCGGCGCCGAGGACCCGCTGCCCGAGGTCCAGCTGGCCTACCAGCGCTGGCTGCACACGCAGGGCGTCGAGTGGGATGCCGCCGCCGGGCGGTTCCTCGCCGACTACCCCGCGCCCGACGGCTGGCTGATCGAGGTGCCCGGCCTGTTCAAGACCCGGGCCCCCGGCAAGACCGTGTTCCGCGCGCTGGCCCGGTTCGGCGACGGCCACCCGGCCGGCTCGTTCACCGAGAAGATCAACGACTCGAAGGGCTGCGGCGGCGTGATGCGCGCCGCCCCGGCCGCGCTGTGCTCCACCGATCCCGCCGAGGTGTTCCGGCTGGCCGCCCGCACCGCCGCGCTGACCCACAGCCACCCCGCCGGCTACCACTCCGCCGGGGCGCTCGCGGTGATCGTCCAGCAGGCGCTGCTCGGCCGCGGCCTCGACGACGGCGTGTGGCTGGCCCTGCAGGTCCTGGAGACCTGGGAGGACCACGAGGAGACCAGCGCCATGCTGAAGGCCGCCGTGGACCTGGCCGAGGCCGGTGTGCCGACGCCGCAGCAGGTCGCCGAGACGCTCGGCGGCGGCTGGGTCGGCGAGGAGGCGCTGGCGATCGCGGTGTGCGCAGCGCTGGTCGGCGGCGAGGACGTCGAGCTCGCGCTGCGGATCGCCGTGCACCACGACGGCGACAGCGACTCCACCGGTGCGATCTGCGGGAACATCGTGGGCGCGCTGCTCGGCGTCGGCGCCCTCCCGGTCGACTGGCTGGCGGAGCTGGAGCTGCGCGACGTCGTCGAGCAGGTGGCGCTGGACTGCGTCGCCGAGTTCGGCCGGGGCGCGTTCCAGCCGGGGCCGGCCGCGATCGAGCCGCCGACCGACGAGGACTGGAACGAGCGCTATCCCGCTCGCCCGCAGTGGTCGGTTCCGGAGCCGGCGCTGCGGACGGCCGGCGACGAGCCCGCCGCGGAGTTCCCGGCGCCCAAGCCCGCGCCGCGCCGCATCAACGGAGTCGTTCGCACCGAGACCTTCGAGGGGGAGGGCAAGTGATCCTCGGTACGCACATCCCGGGGTTGTACGGCGTCATCGACGGCGAACCCCAGCTGGTGATCGACCTGCGGGACGGCGGGGCGCGGATCAACGGCAGGCCGGATGCGATCCCGGTCGAGCAGGTGACCGCGGTGTTCTTCGAGCAGGAGGACGACGCCCACCCGGTGCGCCCGCAGTTCCCGGCGCCGGCGTCCTACGGTTCGGTGCCGGACCGGTCGGCGCTGCGGCAGGAACTGGTCGACTCGCTGCACGGCGCGCTCGCCGCCGCGCTGCCGGAAGGCTGGCGCGAGGCCCGGGTGGACTGCACGGCCCTGGGCACCCGGATCGAGATCACCGCGACCGTCACCACCGACGAAGAGCACCAGTGGATCCCGGCGCAGGAGGTCGTCGACGCGCTGCGCGGGCTCCGCAACGTCGAGTACCGCCCGGACACCGGTGCGTGGACCACGGCGAGCATCGCGATCAGCCGCGACGGCGCCGACTACCGGACCGGGCACGATGTTCCACAGTGGACGCGCGCGGACGAGGGCTTCCGCGCGTACTACGACGAGCTGCGCTTCTACCCGCGGGCGACGGCGCCGGACTGGCTCCTCGAAGCCGCGTGGCAGCACCACGCGGACAACCGCGGCGGCTTCCAGGTTCCCGACCCCGTCCGCATGGTCCAGGTCTTCGACGGCCGCGGCGCCGACGACCGCCCGTTCGCGCACCGGCCCGTGCTGTCGTGGGCGGAGAAGCAGACGGTCCTCGACTACCTCTACGGCGGCGAGATCCTGCTGTCGGCCCCCGGCACCTCGGCGGACGAGGTGGACCCGCAGCAGCCGCCGGAGGTGCCCAAGCAGTTCCACACCGACGGCACCTGGGTGTGGCCGCTGGCGATGGCCTACTACCTGGGGGTGCACGACATCGCGCCGCCGCGCGACTTCCTCGAGCACGTCCGGCGCAACGGCCACCGGCCGCCGGAGGTCGTCGCCGAGCGCGCCGCGGCGGAGGCCAAGGCGCTGGTGCTGGGCGCCGACGCGGACGCGCTGGAGAACGTCCCGCCGGCCGAAGCGATCGAGCTGGCCAGGGGCTTCATCGGCGCGATGGGCATGAGCCGCCGGTTCTACAGCTTCGAACAGCCCGTCGAGGGCGGCTGGTGCATGCTCCGCGAGCTCGACGGCTGGTGGGCGGTGTTCTGCGTCGACGGCGGCGCGGTCAAGAACAAGTCCCGGTTCCCGGAGCCGTTCGCCGCCGCCGCGCACCTGATCGGCGCGATGGCCCTGACCCGGGACCAGTTCCTGCGCGCGCCCGACGAGCCGCTGGCCGACTTCGAGTGCCCGATCCGGCCGCTGCCCGGCGAGCCGCCGCTGGACGCCTACGACGACAAGTTCCTCGTCGACCTGCGCGCGGGTGACGAGGTCGACAGGTTCGGCGACCCGGCGGGCAACACGGTCTTCGTCGCGGGCACGACGCTGCCGCAGCGATCCGCGCCGCCGCAGCAGCCGGCCGGGGACTACCGCAAGTACCGGGTCCGCACCGGGTTCCAGGTGATCTCCGGCGTGGCGAAGCCGGACTTCGGCCAGGTCGGCGGCGGCACCGCCTTCGTCCTCCCGGCGGACGTGCGCGCGCTGGTCGCGGACGGCTGGCTCGCGGAGGTCTGACCAGACAGCCGGAACGACCAGCGGAAACACCTCTGCTCACCGGCGTCCGTTTGGGCCATCCGGGGGCGTGGACGAGGGCGCGGCCGCCGGTACGCTCCCGCATGGCGATCTTCGGGGGGGCGACACGGCAGGAGGCCGCATTGGCAACGCTGCGCAGGGCCCCTCTCACCACGCCCGCAGGTCCTGGGGCGGCGTCATGAGGCCGGCGCGCGGAGTCAACCGGTACCTCGACTACTACGGCGATCCGCGGCCCATCCCGGACCTGGTCGGCCGGACGCCGCCGGAGGCGCTCGCGGTGGCCAACGCCGTCGGGGTGGAGGTCGTCGTCGGCGGCCCGGACGGCGACCCGCGCCCGCTGCGCCGGGACCACGGCCGCATCCAGCGCCAGCACCCGGCGGCCGGGCGGCCGCTCGGGCAGGCCAGCTGGGTCGTGGTGTGGCCGGCCGAATGACCCCGCCGGTGTGACCGATCTCGCTCCGCGGGAGGCCCTTGTCAGCCTGGGTAGAGTGTCCGGGAGGGAAGCCGCGAGCTCGCACCCCGAGGTGGCGCCGTCGCAGCGCCGGGTGATCGAGCAGGTCAAGGGGGACCCCGTTTTGACCCTCTGAGAACGGGGCAGGTATCTTTGTTTATCGGACCCGACACCCATCGGGTCGATCCGCATGCCCGTGCATGACGTGGTCGCCAGCCGCTGGTTGAGACCGCGCCAGCGCCGAGGATGTGTGGAACTCCTCTCGACAACCCTCTGGGGTCGTTCCCATTGGGGCGCATCGGCGCCGAAAGGCCGAGGAGCGGGCGACACGCCCGACCTCGTGGTGCGGGAGGAGTCCCGAAACACAGTGCCTGACAGGTGCTCGACGCCAGGGCACGCCGAAGCTCGAACGAGCGCCGCTTGGTCGAGTACCAGAAGACGCGAACGCTGACAGAAAGCCGGTCCATGCCCACCATCCAGCAGCTGGTCCGTAAGGGCCGCCAGGACAAGGTCGCCAAGACCAAGACTGCGGCGCTCAAGGGGAGCCCGCAGCGGCGTGGCGTGTGCACCCGCGTGTACACGACCACCCCGAAGAAGCCCAACTCGGCACTGCGCAAGGTCGCTCGTGTCAAGCTGACCAGCGGCATCGAGGTCACGGCCTACATCCCGGGTGAAGGCCACAACCTGCAGGAGCACTCGATCGTGCTCGTTCGTGGCGGCCGTGTGAAGGACCTCCCCGGCGTGCGCTACAAGATCATCCGCGGTTCCGCTGACACCCAGGGTGTGAAGAACCGCAAGCAGGCTCGCAGCCGGTACGGCGCGAAGAAGGAGAAGAGCTGATGCCCCGCAAGGGTCCGGCCCCGAAGCGGCCGCTGCACGCCGATCCCGTTTACGGCGCGCCGTTGGTCACGCAGCTGGTGAACAAGGTCCTCGTGGACGGCAAGCGCTCGCTGGCCGAGCGGATCGTTTACGCGGCGCTGGAAGGCTGCCGGGAGAAGACCGGTACCGACCCGGTCGTCACGCTCAAGCGTGCCCTCGACAACGTGAAGCCGACCCTGGAGGTCCGCAGCCGCCGCGTCGGTGGCGCGACCTACCAGGTGCCGATCGAGGTGCGCGCCGGTCGCTCCACCACCCTCGCGCTGCGCTGGCTGGTCGGTTACTCCCGGCAGCGCCGCGAGAAGACCATGGTCGAGCGCCTGATGAACGAGCTGCTGGACGCGAGCAACGGTCTCGGCGCGAGCGTCAAGAAGCGTGAAGACACGCACAAGATGGCGGAGTCCAACAAGGCCTTCGCGCACTACCGCTGGTGACGTCGGGTCGGCTCTTGCCCGCCTCGGCGCACCGATTCGACAGCTTGCACCTGCTGTAGGGAACGGGGAAGAAACTCGTGGCACGCGACGTGCTGACAGACCTGACCAAGGTCCGCAACATCGGCATCATGGCCCACATCGACGCGGGCAAGACCACCACGACCGAGCGGATCCTCTACTACACGGGGATCACGTACAAGATCGGCGAGGTGCACGACGGCGCCGCGACGATGGACTGGATGGAAGAGGAGCAGAAGCGGGGTATCACCATTACCTCGGCTGCTACCACGACCTTCTGGGGCGACACTCAGATCAACATCATCGACACCCCGGGCCACGTCGACTTCACGGTCGAGGTGGAGCGGTCGCTGCGCGTCCTGGACGGCGCGGTCGCGGTGTTCGACGGTAAGGAAGGTGTCGAACCGCAGTCCGAGCAGGTCTGGCGTCAGGCGGACAAGTACGACGTTCCGCGCATCTGCTTCGTCAACAAGATGGACAAGCTGGGTGCGGACTTCTACTTCACGGTTCGGACGATCGAGGAACGCCTCCACGCCCGGCCGCTGGTGCTGCAGCTGCCGATCGGCGCCGAGTCGGACTTCCAGGGCGTCGTCGACCTGGTCCGCATGAAGGCGCTGACCTGGCGCGGCGAGGTCAAGAAGGGCGAGGACTACGAGGTCGAGGACATCCCGGCCGACCTCGCCGAGAAGGCCGCGGAGTACCGCGAGAAGCTGGTCGAGGCCGTCGCGGAGTCCGACGAGGCCCTGATGGAGGCCTACTTCGGTGGCGAGGAGCTGACCGAAGAGCAGATCAAGTCCGGCATCCGCAAGCTGACCAACAGCCGCGAGGCCTTCCCGGTCCTGTGCGGTACCGCGTTCAAGAACAAGGGTGTCCAGCCGATGCTGGACGCGGTGGTGGACTACCTGCCGTCGCCGCTGGACGTCCCGCCGGTGCAGGGTCTGCTGCCCGACGGCGTCACCGAGGCCGAGCGCAAGCCGAGCACCGACGAGCCGTTCGCCGCGCTGGTCTCGAAGATCGCGGTGCACCCGTTCTTCGGCAAGCTGACCTACGTCCGGGTCTACTCGGGCAAGGTCGCCGCGGGCACCCAGGTCATCAACTCGACCAAGGAGCGCAAGGAGCGCATCGGGAAGATGTTCCAGATGCACTCCAACAAGGAGAACCCGGTCGACGAGATCCAGGCCGGTCACATCTACGCGGTGATCGGGCTCAAGGACACCACGACCGGTGACACCCTGTGCGACCCGGCGAACCCGATCGTGCTGGAGTCGATGACCTTCCCGGCTCCGGTCATCGAGGTGGCCATCGAGCCCAAGACGAAGGCCGACCAGGAGAAGCTGTCCACGGCGATCCAGAAGCTCGCCGAGGAAGACCCCACGTTCCAGGTCAAGCTGGACGAGGAGACCGGTCAGACCATCATCAAGGGCATGGGCGAGCTGCACCTCGAGGTGCTCGTCAACCGGATGAAGACCGACTTCAAGGTCGAGGCCAACATCGGCAAGCCGCAGGTGGCCTACCGCGAGACGATCCGCAAGTCGATCGACAAGTACGAGTACACGCACAAGAAGCAGACCGGTGGTTCCGGTCAGTTCGCGCGCGTGATCATCGGCCTGTCGCCGATCGAGCAGACGTCGGAGAGCGCGACCTACGAGTTCGAGAACAAGGTCACCGGTGGGCGCATCCCGCGCGAGTACATCCCCTCGGTGGACCAGGGCGCGCAGGACGCGATGCAGTACGGCGTGCTGGCCGGCTACCCGCTGGTCGGCGTGAAGGTGACCTTGCTCGACGGCCAGTACCACGAGGTCGACTCCTCGGAAATGGCCTTCAAGGTCGCCGGTTCGATGGCGCTGAAGGAAGCCGCCGCCAAGGCCTCCCCGGCGCTGCTCGAGCCCATGATGGCGGTCGAGGTGACCACGCCCGAGGACTACATGGGCGATGTCATCGGCGACCTGAACTCCCGCCGTGGTCAGATCCAGGCCATGGAGGAGCGCAGCGGTACCCGCGTCGTCAAGGCCCTCGTGCCGCTGTCGGAGATGTTCGGGTATGTCGGCGACCTGCGGTCGAAGACCCAGGGCCGTGCCAACTACTCGATGGTGTTCGACTCCTACGCCGAGGTTCCGGCGAACGTGGCGAAGGAGATCATCGCCAAGGCAACGGGCGAGTGACCCGGTGCCCGGTCGCGGCTGAGCCGGGACCGGGCACGAGGCAAACGCCTCGCGAAGGCGACCGGGGAGCAATCCCCTCCAGTTCGGCGGCGGACGGGCCGCCACCCCCGCAAGGGGAGCGGCCCACCCGTCACCTACCCGACAGGACTCCGCCTGGCACAACAAGTCGTACGGCGGAAAGTTAACAAGTCCAGGAGGACAATCCAGTGGCTAAGGCGAAGTTCGAGAGGGACAAGCCGCACGTCAACATCGGGACCATCGGTCACGTTGACCACGGCAAGACCACGCTCACCGCGGCCATCACCAAGGTTCTGCACGACAAGTACCCGGACCTGAACCCCTTCACGCCGTTCGACGAGATCGACAAGGCGCCGGAGGAGCGCGAGCGCGGTATCACCATTCAGATCGCGCACGTCGAGTACCAGACCGAGAAGCGCCACTACGCCCACGTGGACGCCCCGGGTCACGCCGACTACGTGAAGAACATGATCACCGGTGCCGCGCAGATGGACGGCGCGATCCTGGTGGTCGCGGCCACCGACGGCCCGATGCCGCAGACCCGCGAGCACGTGCTGCTGGCCCGCCAGGTCGGCGTTCCCTACATCCTGGTCGCGCTGAACAAGTCCGACATGGTCGACGACGAGGAAATCCTCGAGCTCGTCGAGATGGAGGTCCGCGAGCTGCTGTCGGCCCAGGAGTTCCCGGGTGACGACGTGCCGGTCGTCCGCGTTTCCGCGCTGAAGGCGCTGGAGGGCGACGCCGAGTGGGGCGCCAAGATCGTCGAGCTGATGGACGCCGTGGACGAGAACGTCCCGGACCCGGTTCGCGAGATCGAGAAGCCGTTCCTGATGCCGATCGAGGACGTCTTCTCCATCACCGGCCGCGGCACCGTGGTCACCGGCCGCATCGAGCGCGGTGTGGTCAAGGTGAACGAGGAGGTGGAGATGGTCGGTATCAAGGAGAAGCCGATCAAGACCACCGTCACCGGTGTCGAGATGTTCCGCAAGCTGCTCGACGAGGGCCAGGCGGGTGACAACGTCGGTCTGCTGATCCGCGGTGTCAAGCGCGAAGAGGTCGAGCGCGGCATGGTCGTCGTGAAGCCCGGCACCACCACCCCGCACACCGAGTTCGAGGCTCAGGTGTACATCCTGTCCAAGGACGAGGGTGGCCGGCACACGCCGTTCTTCAACAACTACCGTCCGCAGTTCTACTTCCGGACCACCGACGTGACCGGCGTGGTGACCCTCCCCGAGGGCACCGAGATGGTCATGCCGGGCGACAACACCGAGATGTCGGTCCAGCTGATCCAGCCCATCGCGATGGACGAGGGTCTGCGCTTCGCGATCCGCGAGGGTGGCCGCACCGTCGGCGCCGGTCGCGTCACCAAGATCAACAAGTGACGTGGCGAGGGCCCGCTCCCGTTCTTCGGGAGCGGGCCCTCTTGCTTTTCAGGTGACAAACCTGCCGAAGTTTCGTCTTCGGGGCGGCGTACCGCTCGGCCCCGACCACCGGTGTCCGGGATTCCGCCACGGGACCGCCCGGGCGAGGTGAGCCCGGCAACAGTTCTCCCGTAATGCCACCCCCGGTTTGGGCTGGATAAACGGGTGTGTCATCCTGTATGGGTTGCTCGTTCAGGGCGGCCGGGTTTTGAACTGATCGAAATCGAGAAGGTTCGAAGCAACGGCCGCTTTGCTGCGAGGGCCTCGCGCCCTTGTTCTGGTTCACCGGCTGTTCTCAGGCGGTGCTGGTGCCGCCGGTTCGCCGGTGGCGGGCCGAACAGGGCACAAGAAGGTGTACGGGCCGCAAGGCCCACCCCATCGGCGACGTTCGAGGGGACCGGTATGCGGTAGCCGGGCGACACGCCCGACCGCGTGTACCGGGCACCAGATACCTGAACAGGGGCGGACTGAGAGCTGTGGCGCCTCCCGTCATCGGGATGACGCAAGGCCGAGGCCGCGTGGGGCACCACCGCCCGCGAGGGTGCGGTGCACCCGCACCCAAGACGAAACCGCGGCACGAGACTAGAGGAACGGCAAGCCACTATGGCGGGACAGAAGATCCGCATCCGGCTCAAGGCCTACGACCACGAGGCGATCGACGCGTCCGCACGCAAGATCGTCGAGACCGTGACGCGCACCGGCGCTCGGGTCGTTGGGCCGGTGCCGCTGCCCACGGAGAAGAACGTCTACTGCGTCATCCGCTCCCCGCACAAGTACAAGGACTCGCGGGAGCACTTCGAGATGCGGACGCACAAGCGGCTCATCGACATCCTCGAACCGACGCCGAAGACGGTTGACGCGCTGATGCGCATCGACCTGCCGGCCAGCGTCGACGTGAACATCCAGTAAGCGCGGCGACGAGGTAGCTGGAGAGAACGAGACCTATGTCTGACAGGCAGATCAAGGGGATTCTGGGCACCAAGCTCGGCATGACCCAGGTCTTCGACGACCAGAACCGGATTGTCCCGGTGACCGTCGTCCAGGCCGGGCCGAACGTGGTGACCCAGATTCGGACCCCCGAAAAGGACGGCTACGCGGCCGTGCAGCTGGCGTTCGGCGCCATCGACCCGCGCAAGGTGAACAAGCCGCGGAGCGGCCACTTCGCCAAGGCCGGCGTCACCCCGCGCCGCCACGTCGTGGAGCTGCGCACCGCCGACGCCGGTGAGTACGAGCTGGGCCAGGAGCTCGGCGCGGACGTCTTCGAAGCGGGCGCGGTCGTCGACGTCGTCGGCACCAGCAAGGGCAAGGGCTTCGCGGGCACCATCAAGCGGCACGGTTTCCGCAGCCAGGGCGCCAGCCACGGTACCCAGGCCGTGCACCGCAAGCCGGGTTCCATCGGTGGCTGCGCCACCCCCGGTCGCGTGTTCAAGGGCATGCGGATGGCCGGGCGGATGGGTTCCGACCGCGTCACCACGCAGAACCTGAAGGTCCACAAGGTGGAGTCCGAGACCGGCCTGCTGCTGATCAAGGGTGCCGTCCCCGGCCCCAAGGGCGGCCTGGTCCTGGTTAAGAGTCCCGCGAAGGGTGGTGCGTGATGAGCCTGACGCTCGATGTCCGTACCCCGGACGGTAAGACCGACGGCACCGTCGAACTGCCCGCCGAGATCTTCGACGTGCAGGCCAACGTGGCGCTGATGCACCAGGTCGTGGTGGCCCAGCTGGCCGCCGCGCGCCAGGGCACGCACTCCACGAAGACGCGTGGCATGGTGTCCGGCGGCGGCAAGAAGCCGTACCGCCAGAAGGGCACCGGCAACGCCCGGCAGGGCTCCATCCGGGCCCCGCAGTTCACCGGTGGTGGCATCGTTCACGGGCCGCAGCCGCGGGACTACTCGCAGCGGACCCCGAAGAAGATGAAGGTCGCCGCCCTGCGCGGTGCCCTCTCCGACCGGGTTCGCGCCGGCCAGCTGCACGTGGTCACCGGCGTGGTCGGCGGCGAGACGCCGTCCACCAAGTCCGCCAAGACCGCGCTGCGGAACTGGACCGAGGCCAAGAAGGTTCTGATCGTGCTCAACCGCCACGAGGAGGAGAACTCCTGGTTGAGCCTGCGGAACCTGCAGAACGTGCACCTGATCGACCCGGGTCAGCTGAACACCTACGACGTGCTCAACAGCGACGACGTCGTGTTCACCAAGGCCGCGTACGAGCGCTTCGTCGCGGGCCCGGTCAAGGGCCGGTCGGTCAAGGCCGCCGCGTCTTCCGCAGAGGAGGCAGAGCAGTGAGCGCCGACCCGCGAGACATCATCCTTGCGCCGGTGATCTCCGAGAAGAGCTACGGGTTGCTCGAGCAGAGCCAGTACACCTTCCTGGTGGACCCGCGCTCGAACAAGACCGAGATCAAGATCGCGATCGAGAAGATCTTCGACGTCAAGGTCACCAGCGTCAACACGATCAACCGCAACGGCAAGCGCAAGCGTTCCCGCACCGGGTTCGGCAAGCGCAAGGACACCAAGCGGGCGATCGTCACCCTGTCGCCGGAGAGCAAGCCGATCGAGATCTTCGGCGGACCGGCCGCCTGACCGGTGCTGATTAGGACGAGGTTGCGTTAACAATGGGCATTCGCAAGTACAAGCCGACGACGCCGGGCCGTCGTGGCGCGAGCGTGTCCGACTTCGCCGAGATCACCCGGTCGGAGCCGGAGAAGTCGTTGGTGCGTCCGCTGAACAAGAAGGCGGGCCGCAACGCTCAGGGCAAGATCACCACGCGGCACAAGGGTGGCGGTCACAAGCGGGCTTACCGCGTGATCGACTTCCGCCGCAACGACAAGGACGGTGTGCCGGCCAAGGTCGCGCACATCGAGTACGACCCGAACCGCAGTGCTCGGATCGCGCTCCTGCACTACGCCGATGGCGAGAAGCGCTACATCATCGCGCCGAACAACATCAAGCAGGGCGACGCGATCGAGAGCGGTGCGCGTGCGGACATCAAGCCGGGTAACAACCTGCCGCTGCGCAACATCCCGACCGGCACCGTGATCCACGCGATCGAGCTCCGCCCCGGACAGGGCGCGAAGATCGCTCGCTCGGCCGGTGCCCGGGTGCAGCTGGTGGCAAAGGACGGCCCGTACGCCCAGCTGCGGATGCCCTCGGGCGAAATCCGCAACGTGGACGCGCGGTGCCGGGCCACCGTCGGCGAGGTCGGCAACTCCGAGCACGCCAACATCAACTGGGGCAAGGCCGGCCGCATGCGGTGGAAGGGCAAGCGCCCGACCGTCCGTGGTGTCGTCATGAACCCGGTGGACCACCCGCACGGTGGTGGTGAGGGCAAGACCTCCGGTG
Source organism: Saccharopolyspora sp. NPDC050642 (assembly GCF_040654735.1). Classification (NCBI taxonomy): domain Bacteria; kingdom Bacillati; phylum Actinomycetota; class Actinomycetes; order Pseudonocardiales; family Pseudonocardiaceae; genus Saccharopolyspora; species Saccharopolyspora sp. NPDC050642. The sequence continues at coordinate 96,582 of NZ_JBFAIN010000014.1, forward strand.
GTCGTCACCCGGTCAACCCGAAGGGCAAGCCGGAGGGTCGCACCCGCCGCCGCAAGCCCAGTGACAAGCTCATCGTCCGCCGTCGCCGTACCGGCAAGAAGCGCTGAGCAGGGAGGTAAGCAAACATGCCACGCAGCCTGAAGAAGGGCCCGTTCGTGGACGACCACCTGCTCAAGAAGGTGGACGTGCTTAACGAGTCGGGCAAGAAGACCGTGATCAAGACCTGGTCCCGCCGGTCGACGATCATCCCGGACATGCTGGGCCACACCTTCGCGGTGCACGACGGTCGCAAGCACATCCCGGTGTTCGTCACCGAGTCGATGGTCGGGCACAAGCTGGGCGAGTTCGCCCCGACCCGTACTTTCAAGGGCCACGTCAAGGACGACCGGAAGTCGCGCCGCCGCTGAGCCGGGGCTGTGACACGAACGAGTAAGAGCAAGGGGTAGCAGGATGACAGCCCGTTCCGACGACACTGCTGCGGAGTTCCCGCACGCAGTGGCGCGGGCCCGGTTCGTCCGCGTGTCGCCGATGAAGGCGCGCCGCGTGGTCGAGCTCATCAAGGGCCGGAGTGCCGCCGATGCCCTGGCCGTGCTCCAGTTCGCGCCGCAGACCGCCAGCGGTCCGGTGTCGAAGGTGCTCGCCAGTGCGATCGCCAACGCTGAGAACAACCTCTCCCTCGACCCCGAGACGCTGGTCGTGCGCCACGCGTACGTGGACGAGGGCCCGACGTTGAAGCGGTTCCGGCCGCGCGCGCAGGGTCGTGCGTACCGGATCCGCAAGCGGACCAGCCACATCACGGTCGAGGTCGAGTCTCGGCCGAAGGCGGCGACCAAGTCCCGAAAGAGCCAGAAGGGGAGTGCCCGGTAGTGGGTCAGAAGATCAACCCGCACGGCTTCCGACTCGGCATCACCACGGACTGGAAGTCTCGCTGGTACGCCGACAAGCAGTACTCGGAGTACGTCGCGGAGGACGTCAAGATCCGCCGGCAGCTGTCTCGCGGCATGGAGCGCGCTGGGATCTCGAAGGTTGAGATCGAGCGCACCCGCGAGCGGGTCCGCGTGGACATTCACACCGCTCGGCCGGGCATCGTCATCGGCCGCCGCGGTGCCGAGGCGGACCGCATCCGCGGTTCGCTGGAGAAGCTGACCGGCAAGCAGGTCCAGCTCAACATCCTCGAGGTCAAGAACCCCGAGGCGGACGCCCAGCTGGTCGCGCAGGGCGTGGCCGAGCAGCTGTCCAACCGCGTGTCCTTCCGGCGCGCGATGCGCAAGGCCATTCAGTCGGCCATGCGCTCGTCGCAGGTCAAGGGCATCCGGGTGCAGTGCTCGGGTCGCCTGGGCGGCGCGGAGATGTCCCGCTCGGAGTTCTACCGCGAGGGCCGGGTTCCGCTGCACACGCTGCGCGCGGACATCGACTACGGCTTCTTCGAGGCCCGCACCACCTTCGGGCGCATCGGCGTCAAGGTGTGGATCTACAAGGGCGAGCTGGTCGGTGGCCTGAAGCAGAAGCAGCAGGAGTCCGAGGTCCGTCCGCCGCGCGGCGGCGGTGACCGCGGTGACCGCGGTGGCCGTCCGGACCGCGGTGGCCGTCGCCGGGGTGCCGGTGGCGCGGACCGCGCTGCAGCTGACAAGTCCGCCAAGGCCGAGAAGGCCGCGGAGGGCGAGCAGCCGCAGGCTGCTGCGGCTGAAGAGAAGACGGAGGGCTGAGACGTGCTCGTCCCACGCAGGGTGAAGTGGCGCAAGAGCCACGCCCCGAAGCGCAAGGGCATGGCCAAGGGTGGTACCCGGATCAGCTTCGGTGAGTACGGCATTCAGGCGGTCGAGCACGGCTACGTGACCAACCGTCAGATCGAGTCGGCTCGTATCGCGATCACCCGGCACGTCAAGCGTGGCGGCAAGGTGTGGATCAACATCTTCCCGGACCGCCCGCTGACCAAGAAGCCCGCCGAAACCCGTCAGGGTTCCGGTAAGGGTTCGCCGGAGGCCTGGGTCGCCAACGTCAAGCCCGGACGCATCATGTTCGAGCTGACCTTCCCGAACGAGAAGACGGCGATCGAGGCGCTGACCCGTGCGGCGCACAAGCTCCCGATGAAGTGCAAGATCGTGTCCCGCGAGGGTGGTGACTTCTGATGGCAGCGGGTGTCACCGCATCCGAGCTCCGCGAACTCAACGCCGAGGAGCTCGTGCAGCGGCTGAAGGAAGCCAAGGAGGAGCTGTTCAACCTCCGCTTCCAGATGGCCACCGGTCAGCTGAGCAACAACCGGCGGCTGCGCACGGTCCGGCAGGACATCGCCCGGATCTACACGATCATGCGTGAACGCGAACTGGGCCTGACGGTTTCCCCCGAAGGCGCTGAGGAGGGCGCGGCATGAGCGAGAAAGGACAGGGCGTGGAGCGCAACCGTCGCAAGGTGCGCGAGGGCTACGTCGTCTCGGACAAGATGGACAAGACGATCGTGGTCTCCCTCGAAGACCGCAAGAAGCACGCGCTCTACGGCAAGGTCATGCGGCAGACCAGCAAGGTCAAGGCGCACGACGAGGCCAACACGGCCGGTGTCGGCGACCGCGTGCTGCTGATGGAGACTCGTCCGCTGTCGGCCAGCAAGCGCTGGCGACTGGTCGAGATCCTCGAGAAGGCCAAGTAAACGAAGGTGTGCGGCCGGCCGGCCGCCGGGAACCATCCCAGCGGCCGGCCGTTCTCGTGCCGGAAGTTGACCGCGCGCGTCAGGTCGGAAATTTGGCGCGCCAGAGTGTGCCCGGGCCAGATCCGGGTACTTAGGGTCAGGAGAAAGACGTGATCCAGCAGGAGTCGCGACTGCGTGTCGCCGACAACACCGGGGCCAAGGAGATCCTCACGATCCGTGTCCTCGGTGGGTCGGGTCGCCGGTACGCGGGCCTCGGGGACATCATCGTGGCGACCGTCAAGGAAGCCATCCCCGGTGCCGGTGTGAAGAAGGGCGATGTGGTCAAGGCCGTCATCGTCCGGCAGAAGAAGGAAAAGCGTCGTGCGGATGGTTCCTACATCCGTTTCGACGAGAACGCCGCGGTGCTGGTCAAGCCCGGTGGTGAGCCGCGGGGCACCCGTATCTTCGGTCCGGTCGCCCGCGAGCTGCGCGACAAGAAGTTCATGAAGATCATCTCGCTCGCGCCGGAGGTTTTGTGATGAAGATCAAGAAGGGCGACACGGTCGTCGTCATCTCCGGCAAGGACAAGGGCGCCAAGGGCAAGGTCATCAAGGCCATCCCGCAGGAGCAGCGCGTCCTGGTCGAGGGTGTCAACCGGATCAAGAAGCACACCAAGGTCTCGCGGACCGAGCGTGGCGCGCAGTCCGGCGGCATCGTCACCCAGGAAGCACCGATCCACGTGAGCAACGTGATGGTCGTGGACTCCGACGGCAAGCCCACCCGGGTCGGCTACCGCATCGGTGAGGACGGCAAGAAGGTTCGCATCTCTCGTCGTAACGGTAAGGACATCTGATCATGACTACCGCTGAGAAGATCGTCCCGCGGCTGAAGACCCGTTACCGCGAGGAGATCCGCCAGGCGCTGAACGAGGAGTTCGACTACTCCAACGTGATGCAGACGCCGGGCGTGGTCAAGGTCGTGGTCAACATGGGTGTTGGCGACGCCGCTCGGGACAGCAAGCTGATCGAGGGCGCGGTCCGCGACCTGTCGATCATCACCGGTCAGAAGCCGGAGATCCGCAAGGCCCGGAAGTCCATCGCGCAGTTCAAGCTCCGCGAGGGCATGCCGATCGGTGCGCGGGTCACCCTGCGCGGCGACCGGATGTGGGAGTTCCTGGACCGCCTGGTCACCATCGCGCTGCCGCGAATCCGCGACTTCCGCGGGCTGTCGCCGAAGCAGTTCGACGGCAAGGGCAACTACACGTTCGGCCTCAACGAGCAGTCGATGTTCCACGAGATCAACCCGGACAACATCGACCGCCCGCGTGGCATGGACATCACCGTCGTTACCACGGCCACCAACAATGAGGAGGGCCGGGCGCTGCTGAAGCACCTGGGCTTCCCGTTCAAGGAGAACTGAGCGATGGCCAAGAAGGCGCTGGTTATCAAGGCGGCGCGCAAGCCGAAGTTCAACGTCCGCGGCTACACCCGCTGCCAGCGCTGCGGTCGGCCGCGTGCGGTGTTCCGCAAGTTCGGCCTGTGCCGCGTGTGCTTCCGCGAGATGGCGCACGCCGGCGAGCTGCCCGGTGTGAGCAAGTCCTCCTGGTGACTGCCCGCCTGCTGGGGTGATACCGATTGCCGGTACCCTCAGCAGGCGCTACCAGGGCTGATGCCCACGCTCCGCGGCGAATGCCGTGCTTGCACGCGAATTGACAAGGGAACCGGCTGCTCGGCCGGGAAACCCCGAACTTCGTCCAGGCCAGGGCCCAGACGTCCACCTCAGGGTGGTGCGCGATCGGGGCCCATCGGAACCAGACGAGAAAGGTTGAGCAGGTCATGACGATGACCGATCCGATCGCAGACATGCTGACGCGTCTGCGCAACGGAAACTCGGCATACCACGACGAGGTCGTGATGCCGCACTCCAAGCTGAAGGCGAACATCGCCGAGATCCTCAAGCGCGAGGGCTACGTGTCCGGCTCGCGCGTCGAAGAGGGCGAGAACTGCAAGCAGCTCGTCGTCGAGCTCAAGTACGGCCCGAACCGCGAGCGGAGCATCGCGGGCCTGCGCCGGGTCTCCAAGCCCGGCCTGCGGGTCTACGCCAAGTCCACCAACCTGCCGAAGGTGCTGGGTGGCCTGGGCGTCGCGATCATCTCGACCTCCGGCGGTCTGCTGACCGACCGGCAGGCCATGAAGAAGGGCGTGGGCGGGGAAGTCCTCGCCTACGTCTGGTAAGGGAGGAGGAGCGGCAATGTCGCGCATCGGAAAGCTGCCGATCACCGTCCCCTCCGGCGTCGAGGTGACCATCGACGGCCCGGCGGTGACGGTCAAGGGCCCCAAGGGCAGCCTGCACCACCAGGTTGCCGAGCCGATCATCGTCGAGAAGGACGAGGACGGCGCGGTGCTGGTGAAGCGCCCCAACGACGAGCGGGAAAGCCGTTCGCTGCACGGGCTCACCCGCACGTTGGTGAACAACATGGTGATCGGCGTCAGCCAGGGATACCAGAAGAACCTGGAGATCCACGGCGTCGGTTACCGCGTGATGCAGAAGGGGTCGAACCTCGAGTTCGCCCTCGGCTACAGCCACCCCATCGTGATCGAACCGCCGGAAGGCATCCAGTTCGCGGTCGACGGCCCGACCAAGCTCTCGGTCAAGGGCATCGACAAGCAGCTGGTCGGCGAGATCGCGGCCAGGATTCGCAAGCTGCGCAAGCCCGACCCGTACAAGGGCAAGGGTGTCCGCTACGCAGGGGAGATCATCCGCCGCAAGGTCGGGAAGACGGGTAAGTGACCATGAGCGAGACGACAGCTACCAAGCGCAAGCCGGTGGGCAAGGACATCTCGACCAAGCGTCGGCTTGCCCGTGCCAAGCGGCACACGCGCATCCGCAAGAAGATCGTCGGCACCGCCGAGCGCCCGCGCCTCGTCGTGACCCGTTCGCTGCGCAACATCGTCGCGCAGGTCATCGACGACACCAAGGGCCACACCTTGGTCTCGGCTACCAGCCTGGAAGCCGATGTCCAGGCCTTCGAGGGCGACAAGAAGGCCAAGGCCACGAAGGTCGGCGAGCTCGTCGCCGCCCGTGCCAAGGACGCCGGCATCGACAAGGTCGTGTTCGACCGCGGCGGTAACGCCTACCACGGTCGCGTGGCCGCGCTGGCCGACGCCGCCCGTGACGGCGGACTGGAGTTCTGACAAGTGGCTAAGAACGAGAACGGAAGGGACGCCTGATGCCTGGACGCACTCGGCGTGAGGGCGGGGAGTCCGGCGGCAAGGACCGCCGGGACCGCCGCGACGGCGGCCGTGGCGGGGCGGCCCAAGAGAAGACCCCGCAGTTCGAACGCGTCGTGACCATCAACCGCGTCGCGAAGGTCGTCAAGGGTGGCCGGCGGTTCAGCTTCACCGCGCTGGTCGTCGTCGGCGACGGCGACGGCATGGTCGGTGTCGGTTACGGCAAGGCCAAGGAAGTTCCGGCTGCCATCGCCAAGGGCGTCGAGGAGGCGAAGAAGAACTTCTTCCGCGTCCCGCGCCTGGGCGGCACCATCACCCACCCGGTGCAGGGCGAGGACGCCGCGGGCGTCGTGCTGCTGCGTCCGGCCAGCGCCGGTACCGGTGTCATCGCCGGTGGCCCGGTGCGTGCGGTGCTGGAGTGCGCCGGTGTCCACGACGTGCTGAGCAAGTCGCTGGGCAGCGACAACCCGATCAACATCGTGCACGCCACGGTCGCCGCGCTGAAGCAGCTGCAGCGTCCGGAGGAGGTCGCGGCTCGTCGCGGCCTGCCGCTGGAGGATGTCGCCCCGGCGTTCATCCTGCGTGCCCGTGCGGCGCAGCAGGGGGCCTGATCGACATGGCACAGCTGAAGATCACCCAGGTGCGTGGTCTGGTCGGCACCAAGCAGAACCAGCGCGACACCATGCGCACCCTCGGGCTGCGCAAGATCCGTCAGTCCGTGGTGCGTCCGGATGACTCCAACGTGCGCGGCATGATCAACGCCGTCCGTCACCTCGTGACGGTCGAGGAGGTCGACTGACATGGTCATCAAACTGCACGACCTGCGTCCGGCCCCCGGCGCCAAGCGCGACAAGGTCCGCGTCGGTCGCGGTGAGGGCTCCAAGGGCAAGACCGCGGGCCGCGGTACCAAGGGCACCAAGGCTCGCAAGAACGTCTCCCCTCGCTTCGAGGGTGGGCAGATGCCGATCCACATGCGGCTCCCGAAGCTGAAGGGCTTCAAGAACCGCTTCCGCACCGAGTACCAGGGTGTGAACATCGGTCGGCTGGTCCAGGCGTTCCCGGAGGGCGGCACCGTCGGCATCGACGAGCTGATCGCCAAGGGCCTCGTCAAGAAGAACGAGCTCGTGAAGATCCTCGGCGACGGGGATCTGGAGGGCATCAAGCTGGAGGTGACCGCGCACGCGTTCACCGGCAGCGCCCAGGAGAAGATCACCGCTGCGGGTGGTTCGGTCACCAAGCTGGACCGCTGACAACGGTTAACCCAGCCGAGGGCCGGGCGACGAAAAGTCGCCCGGCCCTCGGCCTTTTTCCCGATCAGGTGAAGTGCGCGGGGCGTTCCCGATCGGACAACTCGGACTTGCGGGCCCCCGAATTGCGTTGCGACGCTGCCGATTTGGCGGATTCCGGGAACGCTGCCGCGTGGATTTCCCGGTTTTCGGGGAAATTGTGAATGTCTTTGTTCGCCAATGGCTGACGCCGTGATCAGCAGTGAGGCTTCGGTCGCCGTCCGTGGCCGCGTTCGGGCCTGCTAGAGTCGCCCCGGCAGTGCCGTAAACATCGGGTGCTGCGGAAATTGCCGCATCTTTCCCGGCCGGTTCCGACCGGCTCGCGTACAGGAGGTTCGCGTGCTCGGCGCCTTCCGCTCGGCTCTGGCGACGCCGGACCTGCGCCGCAAGATCCTGTTCACCCTGGGCATGGTCGTGCTCTACCGGCTCGGTGCCACGATCCCCGCCCCCGGGGTGTCGTACCCGAACATCCAGCAGTGCATCGAGGAGATCCAGGGCAGCGGTTCGCAGAGCGTTTATTCGCTGCTCAACCTGTTCAGCGGCGGTGCGCTGCTGCAGCTGTCGGTGCTGTCGCTGGGCATCATGCCCTACATCACCGCGAGCATCATCATCCAGCTGCTCCAGGTGGTCATCCCGCGCTTCGAGCAGCTGAAGAAGGAAGGCCAGTCCGGCCAGTCGAAGCTGACCCAGTACACGCGGTACCTGACGATCGCGCTGGCGATCCTGCAGGGCACCGGCATCGTGGCGCTCGCGGTCCGCGGCCAGCTGTTCCAGGGTTGCTCGACGTCGGTCATCCCGGACGACTCGGTGCTCAACCTGATCACCATCGTGGTCGTCATGACCGCCGGCGCGGCGGTGCTGATGTGGATGGGCGAGCTGATCACCGAGCGCGGCATCGGCAACGGCATGTCGCTGCTGATCTTCGTCTCGATCGCCTCGCGGATCCCGGCTGAGGGTGGCGCGATCCTGCAGTCGCACGGCGGCCTGGTGTTCGCCGTGGTCTGCGCCTTCGCCGTCGTGATCATCGCGACCGTGGTCTTCATCGAGCAGGCCCAGCGCCGGATCCCGGTGCAGTACGCCAAGCGCATGATCGGCCGCCGGATGTACGGCGGGACCTCCACGTACCTGCCGCTGAAGGTGAACCAGGCCGGTGTCATCCCGGTCATCTTCGGTTCCTCGCTGCTGTACCTGCCGCAGCTGGTCGGTCAGCTCGCCGGCAACCAGGACACCTGGTGGGCGCGGTTCATCCAGACCTACATCGTGTCGCCGTCCAGCTGGGTGCACATCCTGCTGTACATGTCGCTGATCATCTTCTTCGCGTACTTCTACGTGTCGATCACGTTCAACCCGGAAGAGCGCGCGGACGACATGAAGAAGTTCGGCGGCTTCATCCCGGGCATCCGGCCCGGTCGGCCGACCGCCGAGTACCTGAGCTTCGTGCTGTCCCGGATCACGCTGCCCGGCTCGCTGTACCTGGGCGTCATCGCGATCCTGCCGAACTTCTTCCTCGGCATCACCGGTGGCCAGGGCGGGAACCAGAACTTCCCGTTCGGCGGCACCGCGGTGCTGATCATGGTCAACGTCGGTCTGGACACCGTGAAGCAAATCGAGAGCCAGCTCACGCAGCGCAAGTACGAGGGTTTCCTCCGGTAGGCTGGACGGTCCGGGCGCGCGTCGACGCATGCCCGGATACCCCCGTTGCGGGTGGGGCGACCTGGTGCGTCGCCCCATGCGTAGGGTGTGAGCGCGGCTGCCCCGATGCAGGTGGGCGCCCGCGGAGCTCGTCAGCAGTTGGCGCGCGATCGGATTGATTCGGAGGCAGACCCTTGGTGCGATTGGTTCTCGTCGGCCCGCCCGGTGCGGGCAAGGGCACCCAGGCAGCCGTGCTCAGCGAGCAGCTGGACGTCCCGCACATCTCCACCGGAGATCTGTTCCGCGCGAACATCGGCAACGCCACTCCGCTCGGCCAGAAGGCCAAGAGCTACCTGGACACCGGCGACCTGGTCCCGGACGAGGTCACCAACGAGATGGTGCGCGACCGCCTTTCCGACGAGGACGCGGCCAAGGGCTTCCTGCTCGACGGCTACCCGCGCACCACCACGCAGGCCGAGGTGCTGGCCGAGATGCTGCGCGAGCGCGGCACGGAGCTGACCGCGGTGCTGCAGTTCGACGTGCCGGAGGAAGAGCTCGTCACGCGCATGCTCGCCCGCGGGCGCGCGGACGACACCGAGGACATCATCCGGCGTCGGCTTGCGGTCTACCGGTCGGAGACCGAGCCGCTGCTGGAGTTCTACAGCGACCGGATCGTCAAGATCGACGCCGTCGGCTCGATCGAGGAGATCACGGCCCGCGCGCTGGAAGCGCTGCGCAACCGCGCTTGAGCCGGTCGGTCGGTCGCAGCGGCGGCCGGCCGGAACCGCAATCCGAGAAAGAATCCTGAAGGTGAGTGCCTTGTTGCGTCGGGGTAAGGGCATCGAGCTCAAGTCGCGGGGCGAGATCGAGGCGATGCGCGCCGCCGGCCTGATCGTCGCCCGCGCGCTGGCCGCGGTGACCGAGCACGCGAAGCCCGGTGCGACCACCGGTGAGCTGGACGCCGTCGCGGAGCAGGTGATCCGGGACGCCGGCGCGGTGCCGTCGTTCAAGGGCTACCACGGGTTCCCGGCGTCGATCTGCGCCTCGCTGAACGAGAAGGTCGTGCACGGCATCCCGTCCCGCAGCGAGGTCCTCGCCGAGGGCGACCTGCTGTCGGTGGACTGCGGCGCGATCCTGGAAGGCTGGCACGGCGACTCCGCGGTGACGCTGGCGATCGGCGAGGTCAGTGCGCAGGACCGAGCCCTGTCGGCGGCCACCGAGGCCAGCATGTGGGCCGGCATCGAGCAGGTCCGGGCCGGGAACCGGCTCACCGACATCTCCCACGCGGTGGAGACCGCGGCCCGCGCGGCCGCGAAGGCCGACGGCCTGGAGTACGGGATCATCGCGGAGTACGGCGGGCACGGCATCGGCACCCAGATGCACATGGAGCCGTTCCTGCCGAACCTCGGCAAGCCCGGGCGCGGCCCGAAGCTGCGGGTCGGCATGGCGATCGCGGTGGAGCCGATGCTCACGCTGGGCTCGGCGGAGACCGAGGAGCTCGACGACGCCTGGACGGTCGTGACCGACGACGGCTCCCGCGCGGCGCACTGGGAGCACACGGTGGCGATCACCGAAGACGGCCCCTGGGTCCTCACCGCCGCCGAGGACTGATCGGGTCCCGACGCAAGTTCCATTGAAATCGAAGGTTCGATTTCAATGGAACTTGCGGTCCTGCGGCGTGTCGGGCCACGACACGCCGCAGGGTGTGGACAACTTGTTCGATTTCAATGGAAATCGAATGTCTGATTTCAATGGAAATTGCGCCGGGTCGGGTCACCGTCACTTCGGCCGGCGGCAGGCGTAGACGCGGGCCGGGGGCACGTTCCGCCAGATCGCGGTGCGCGGCAGCACCTCGTCGAAGGTGTCCTCCAGCGCCGACACGAACTCGCGGGTGGACGGTCGCCAGAGCGTCGTCAGGTAGGTGACCGTGGTGAACACCCCGCCCGGCGCCAGCACCGAGACCGCCTGCTCCAGCAGTTCGCGTTGCTTGTCCGGCGGCAGCAGGGTCCACGGGATGCTGCTGATGACCGCGTCGACCCGGTCGACCCCGGCGGTGTCCAGCAGTTCGCGCAGGTGCGTCACGTCGCCCGCGATGACTTCCAGCCAGGGCTTGGTGCGGTGCAGGTAGCGGACCATCTCCGGGTCGATCTCGACCGCGAGGTGCCGTGCGCCCTCGGACAGCCGGCGCTGGATGGGGCTGCTGAGCGCGCCGGTGCCCGGGCCGAGCTCCAGCACCGTCGGCGTGCCGAAGCTGGGCACCACGGTCGCCACTGCGGCCGCGACGTGCCGGGAGGTCGGCAGCACGGCGCCGAACGTCGACGGCCGGCGGACCGCGCGGCTCAGGAACGTCCAGTACTCGCGCAGCTTCTTTCGCTTGCTCACGGCTGCTCCTGCCCGTTCGCCGGACGCGGCGGTGGTAGCTGGTGCTTCCATCGCAGCGTCCCGCTGCGGTCCGCGGGTCGCAGCGCGTGGCAGGGCGTTTTCACGAAGTCGCGTTGCGGGGGTGCTCTCGCTCATGCGCAAAGCCTGCGCCCCCGTCGTGCCCGGCGGCCTCCGGGGTTGCCCCGGACGAGACCCGAGCCACCCCCGGTCGGGGTCTCAGCGCAGCGGTCGGCGGCAGATGTAGTGCAGGATCGGCGGGATGTTTCGCCAGGTGGTGTGGGTGATGATCTCGTCGAACGTCTGCGCCAGGCGGGCGCGGAACCGGCGGCCGCCCGGCGTCTGGTCGGCGGGCAGGTAGGTCAGCGCCGTGAACGCGCCCTGCGGGGCGAGCGCCTCGGCGGCCTGGCGCAGGATGTGGTTCTGCGCGTCGCTCGGCAGCAGCGACCACGGGATGCTGCTGATGACGGCGTCGACGCGGTCGATGTTGTGCTTGTCCAGCAGCGCGAGCAGGTCGCTCGCGTCGCCGTGCACGATCTCCATCCACGGCTTGTGGGCCCGCAGGTGCTCGACCATGCCTTCGCCGAGCTCGATGCCGACGTGCCGGGCGCCCGTGGGCAGCCGGCGGTGGATGCCGTCGCTCAACGAGCCGGTCCCGGGACCGAGCTCGACCACGACCGGGGTGCCGGTGGTCGGCACCACCTGGGCCACCGTGGCGGCGACGGCGGCTGACGTCGGCGTCGCCGCCCCGACCATCCTGGGGTTGCGCACCGCGGTCTGGAAGAAGGTCCGGTACTCGTCCAGCTTGCTGGTCGCGTTCTGCCCGACCTTGCCGATCTGCTGGTCCTGCTGGGGTGTCACGCTTCTCCTCGGTTGTCCCACGGCGTCGGCCTCGACCCCGGTGTCGAGCGTGATCGAACGTAGTGAGGCTCGGAGCGCCCACGCAACCCGCCGCATTGGTGCAGTCGTGCAGCGTGACATCAATGTTGCGCGGAGTGACCAGGGCGGCGTTGAGCTGCCCCGATGTGGAGCGCCCGATCGGCGGCGCGTACAGTGGAACATCGGCGCACTCGTAGCGCCGGTTCGTTGTGCCTGGGTATCCGCTTCCGAACATCCGGATCGGGTCGTCATCGGTGTTTCGGGCCGGGCTGCGGTGTGCCCGTCGTGGGTGCCGGGGCCTCCGGTGCACGCGGCGGGACTTAGGTCCGCAAACCGTCACCGTCACGAAACGCGGAGGACATGGGCAAGAAAGACGGGGCCATTGAGGTCGAGGGTCGGGTGATCGAACCGCTTCCCAACGCGATGTTCCGTGTCGAGTTGGAAAACGGCCACAAGGTCCTCGCACACATCAGTGGCAAGATGCGTCAGCACTACATCCGCATCCTGCCCGAGGACCGGGTCGTGGTGGAGCTCTCGCCGTACGACCTTTCCCGTGGGCGCATCGTCTACCGCTACAAGTGACCTCCACGGTGTCCGGGTGACCGGACACGCGTCCGAGCAGGAGAGCACGACCGTGAAGGTCCAGCCGAGTGTGAAGCGAATCTGCGACAAGTGCCAGGTCATCCGCCGTCACGGGCGGGTGCTGGTGATCTGCGACAACGCCCGTCACAAGCAGCGTCAGGGCTGAGCGCAGCACAGCGTCGCAAGGATCGAGTAGGAACTCCCTTGACCTGTCGGCCCTAACGCGGGCCGACTGACCCCCGGACCAGGCCGGGGCTCCGCACAAGTTGCGGGGGCGGCGAGGGAGCAGACCTGGAAAAACGAAGGAGAACCGGCCAGATGGCACGGGTCGTCGGCGTTGATCTCCCGCGCGAAAAGCGCATGGAGATCGCGCTTACCTACATCTACGGGATCGGCAAGACCCGGTCGAAGGAGATCCTCTCCGCGACCGGAATCTCGCCCGACGCCCGCCCGCGCGACCTCGATGACGAGCAGCTGACCAAGCTGCGCGACTACATCGAGAGCAGCTACCGGGTCGAGGGTGACCTCCGCCGCGAGGTCCAGGCCGACATCCGCCGGAAGATCGAGATCGGCTGCTACGCGGGGCTTCGGCACCGCCGGCACCTGCCGGTTCACGGGCAGCGGACGAAGACCAACGCCCGTACCCGCAAGGGGCCGAAGAAGACGGTCGCCGGCAAGAAGAAGGCCGGGAAGAAGTAAGCCTCGCTAGGAGTCAGCTAAAGCCATGCCACCCAAGTCTCGCGCTGGCGCCGTCAAGAAGGTGCGGCGCAAGGAAAAGAAGAACGTCGCTCACGGCCAGGCGCACATCAAGAGCACGTTCAACAACACCATCGTTTCGATCACCGACCCGACCGGTGCGGTGATCAGCTGGGCTTCGGCCGGCCACGTCGGGTTCAAGGGCTCCCGCAAGTCCACCCCGTTCGCCGCGCAGATGGCCGCCGAGAACGCGGCCCGCAAGGCTGCCGAGCACGGCATGAAGAAGGTCGACGTCTTCGTCAAGGGCCCGGGTTCGGGCCGCGAGACGGCGATCCGGTCGCTGCAGGCCGCCGGTCTCGAGGTCGGCACCATCCAGGACGTGACCCCGCAGCCGCACAACGGCTGCCGGCCGCCGAAGCGGCGTCGGGTCTGAGGCGCGGGAAGGAGTAGACAAAGATGGCACGTTATACCGGTCCCGCGACCCGCAAGTCCCGCCGTCTCAAGGTTGACCTCGTCGGCGGTGACCAGGCGTTCGAGCGCCGTCCGTACCCCCCGGGTCAGCACGGCCGCGCGCGCATCAAGGAAACCGAGTACCTGCTGCAGCTCCAGGAGAAGCAGAAGGCGAAGTTCACCTACGGTGTGCTGGAGCGCCAGTTCCGCTCGTACTACGAGAACGCCAACCGGCGCCCCGGCAAGACGGGTGACAACCTGCTGCAGCTGCTGGAGTCCCGGCTCGACAACGTCGTGTACCGGGCCGGCCTGGCCCGCACCCGCCGCATGGCGCGTCAGCTGGTCAGCCACGGCCACTTCACGGTCAACGGCAAGAAGGTGAACGTCCCCAGCTTCCAGGTTTCGAAGTGGGACATCGTCGACGTCAAGCCGAAGTCCCTGGGCACCACGCCGTTCATCATCGCCAAGGAGACCTTCGGCGAGCGTCCGGTTCCGGCCTGGTTGCAGGTCGTGCCCTCGAACCTGCGGATCCTGGTGCACCAGCGCCCGGAGCGCGCGCAGATCGACACTCCGGTCACCGAGCAGCTCATCGTCGAGCTCTACTCGAAGTGACGCGTCCCGCCGGCGGCTCCCTTCGGGGTGCGGCCGCCGGCGGCTCGCAGCCAGCGGTGGCGGTGCAGGAATCCGCCACCGGCCCGCGCTTCGCGGGCAACGCCATTCCATCGGCGTCAAATAGCGGGCGTCGTGAGGAAAGGAAAACGAAGTGCTCATCTCCCAGCGACCCACACTGTCCGAAGAGGCGGTGTCGGAGACGCGCTCCCGGTTCGTCATCGAGCCGCTGGAGCCGGGCTTCGGCTACACCCTCGGCAACTCGCTGCGTCGTACCCTGCTCTCCTCGATCCCGGGGGCGGCGGTCACCAGCCTGCGCATCGACGGTGTGCTGCACGAGTTCACCACGATTCCGGGTGTGAAGGAAGACGTCACCGACGTCATCTTGAACATCAAGGAGCTGGTCGTCAGCTCCGAGGAAGACGAGCCGGTGACGATGTACCTGCGCAAGCAGGGTCCGGGTGAGGTCACCGCGGCCGACATCGTGCCGCCGGCGGGCGTCACGGTGCACAACCCCGACCTGCACATCGCCACCCTCAACGCGAAGGGCAAGCTGGAGATCGAGCTCGTCGTCGAGCGTGGTCGTGGCTATGTCCCCGCGATGCAGAACAAGCAGACCGGCGCCGAGATCGGCCGCATTCCGGTGGACTCGATCTACTCGCCGGTGCTGAAGGTGACCTACAAGGTCGAGGCGACCCGTGTCGAGCAGCGCACGGACTTCGACAAGCTGATCCTCGACGTGGAGAGCAAGCCGTCGATCACCCCGCGCGACGCGGTGGCTTCGGCGGGACGCACCCTCGTCGAGCTGTTCGGGCTCGCCCGCGAGCTCAACATCGACGCCGAAGGCATCGAGATCGGCCCGTCGCCGGCGGAGGCCGACACCATCGCGGCCTACGCGATGCCGATCGAGGACCTCGACCTGACGGTGCGCTCCTACAACTGCCTCAAGCGGGAGGGCATCCACACCGTCGGCGAGCTGGTCTCGCGCAGCGAGGCCGACCTGCTGGACATCCGCAACTTCGGTGCGAAGTCCATCGACGAGGTCAAGATGAAGCTGGCCGGCCTTGGGCTCGCGCTCAAGGACAGCCCGCCCGGATTCGACCCGTCGGCCGCGGCGGCCGAGTACCCGTCCGAAGGCTGGTCCTCCGAGGAGACCACCGTCGGCGCGGTCGGGCCCGTCGAGGACAACGGCTACGACGACGGTCAGGACTACGCGGAGACAGAGCAGCTGTAGCTGTGTTGCGCGTCCGGGGTACACCGGCGCGCCCTGAGAGGAGCAACCGATGCCCACCCCGACCAAGGGTCCGCGTCTCGGCGGGTCGCCGGCGCACGAGCGGCTCATCATGGCCAACCTGGCCACCTCGCTGTTCGAGCACGGTCGGATCACCACCACCGAGGCCAAGGCGAAGCGGCTGCGGCCGATCGCCGAGCGGCTGATCACCAAAGCCAAGAAGGGCGACCTGCACAACCGTCGCGAGGTCATGAAGACCATCCGCGACAAGGACGTCGTGCACAAGCTCTTCGCGGAGATCGGTCCGCACTTCGCGGAACGCAACGGCGGTTACACCCGCATCATCAAGACGATGCCGCGCAAGGGTGACAACGCGAAGATGGCCGTCATCGCGCTGGTGACCGAGCAGCTCGTCACCACCGAGGCGGAGGCCGCTCGCGGTACGAAGTTCGCCAAGGACGCGGAGGCCCCCAAGGCCGAGGCGACCGAGGCTCAGGCGGAGACCACCGAGGCCGCTGAGGCCCCGGAGGCGACCGAGGCCAAGGCCGAGGACACCGCTGCCGAGAAGAAGGACGAGTCCTGATTCAGGCACGTAGTACTGCTGTGGACGAGCCCGTCGCTCCCGCTGGGGAGGGCGGGCTCGTTCGCGTGCGCCTCGATCTGTCCTACGACGGAACGGATTTCTGCGGCTGGGCGACGCAGCCGGGCCAGCGCACCGTGCAGGGCCTGGTGGAGGATGCGCTGGCGAAGCAGCCGCCGGGGCGGTCGGTGCCGCGGCACGTGGTGGTCGCGGGGCGGACGGACTCCGGGGTGCACGCTTCGGGGCAGGTCGTGCACTTCGACGTCGTGCCCCACGACCCGGCCGGTGGCGGGCGGATTTCCGTTGACGAGCAAGGGATTCCGGACCTGGGCCGGATGGTCCACCGGTGGAACCGGATCCTGCCGCCGGACGTGCGGGTGCTGGGGGCCCGAGTGGTGCCTGCGGCGTTCGACGCGCGGTTCTCGGCTCTGCGGCGGCACTACCGGTACCAGGTGTCGGACGCGCCGTGGGGCGTGGACCCGCTGCGACGCCGGGACACGCTCGCCTGGAACCGGCCGCTGGAAGTGGCGGCGCTCAACGCCGCTGCGCAGGAGTTGTTGGGGCTCAACGACTTCGCGGCGTACTGCAAGCCGCGCGACGGCGCGACGACGGTGCGCGAGCTCCAGCGCTTCGAATGGGAGCGGGTGGCGGAGAACCTGATCGTCGCGCACGTGAGCGCGGACGCGTTCTGCCATTCGATGGTCCGGAGCCTGGTGGGCACGCTCCTGATGGTCGGCGACGGCCGGAGGGCCGAGCCGTGGCCGGCGGAGCTCCTGGAATCCACCACCCGGACAACGGCGGTGGCTCCGGCCCACGGCCTGACGCTGACGGCGATCGACTACCCGGCGGACGAAGACCTCGAAACCAGGGCCATCCAGACCCGGGCGATGCGAACCCTCCCCTGACCGGTTCCGGAGGCGCGGCGCGCCCAATCTTGCCTGAAATCGGAGGTCCCTCGAGGCCTCGCGGCGGCCGCTGGTGTTCCGATTTTGCCTAGAATTGGACAGCCTCGCCCATTCGGGTCTGGTCGTCTATCCACAGAGGACTCGGCAGTCCGCAGATCCGCTCCACCTCATTGTGCATCGTGCCGGCGGTGCCGGGCTCGACCACGGTGCGCTACAACGGTTTCGGGCACGGTCTCTACCTGACCGGCAACGCGTGCACCATCGCCCACGCCAATCGCTATCTGGCGTTCCTCCGGCTGCCTCCGCCGGGCACGGCCTGCGAACCGCCGTCGGCGGACTAGCCGCATCGCCCGGGAGTTCCCGATTCGATCGCCGTTCGTCGTTGTTCGCTCGCGCAGCGTTCGGAGTGAACATCGGCTATTACCACTCGTTGTGCGCAGTGCCGGAAACGAAGAAGCCCCGACCGGTTCGGTCGGGGCTTCTTCGTTTTGCGGTTCAGTCGCCTCGGCGGATCGGGCCCAAGATCTCCTGTTCCATCGCCTTCGTCACGAGGCGGATCATCGTCCACGTCATGTTTCCGAGGGCGATCGCCTGGTCGTCCTTGAGCTGGGTGAGCTGCTGGACCTGGTGGCCGTGCAGGCTCCAGATGCGCTGGGCGAGCTGCGCCTGGTTCAGCGGAAGGCGCTGCAGGAGCACCAGGTCCGCCGTGTTCGCCGCCGTGCCGCTGCTGACCTGCGGGTGCAGGTAGGGCAGCACGTACATGGTCGTCTGCCACGGGGCGCGCGGCGGGAACAGTTCCTGCGGCACCGCACCGCCGTCGTGGATCACCAGCAGCGGGGTGTCCTCAGTGGACCGGGGCAGGTCGAACGGCGCCAGCCGCCGGATCTGCACCAGCGGCACCGGCTTCCCGTCCGGGGTCTGGCCGGCCGCCCGCTCCAGCATCTTCCACGCCGCCGGCCGACCGGTGGCGACGATCACCCACGCGCCGGTGGCCATCGCGCGCAGCGCCAGCTGCCGGGCGAGGTACAGGCCGCCGACGGTGACCATGCGGGTCGGGTGCGGCCGCAGCATCGACGCGGCCTGCGCGTTGCCCTGCGGGTCCGAGCCGATGATCACGCCGCCGCGGTCGGCGGACGGGCTGATGGCGTCCAGGGTTTCCGAGGTGACCAGGAATTCCGGTGCCGCGCCGCGGCTGCCCGGCACGTCGATGGTTCTGCTTCGACTCATGCCGCACCTCCGAGCGGCAGCGTCGCCGCGTAGCCGGCCAGTTGCGAGCCGCGCAGCGGGGTCAGGGTCAGGCCGATGCGGTTGCTGATCGCCTTCAGCCGCTCGTCGGCGGTGTCGAGTTCGGCTGGGGTTCGGGCGCTGACCCGGACCAGGCCGCGCAGCCCGACCTCGTCCGTCTCGCCGACCGGCGAGATGGACAGCGCGATGCTGGTGGACAGCGCGCGGATTCCGGTGAGCACGTTGAGGCTGTCGTTCATCTGGTTCGGCCAGCTGGTGATGGCGTAGCTGGAGTGGCCGACGCCACCCGCGGTCACGCCGTCCCACCGCTCCTTGAGGCCCACGGGCCGCTGCGAACCGAGCACGTTGTGCAGTTCTGCCGAGGAAATCCCGGCCTGCAGCAGCTCGTCCGGGTCCAGCGGGCGGGTCGGAATGCCGCTGCGCTCCAGCGCGTTGCGCACTCGGGACAGCGCGCCGATGAGCGCCCGCTGCGCGCCGAGGATGCCGCCGCCGCGCTCGCCGATCGCCTTGGCGCAGCGCTGCGGGTCCAGCCGCACCGCGATCCAGGTGGTGCGCCGCGCCGCCGCGGGCAGCCGGCCCTGGATCTCGAGGTAGGAGTTCAGCGCCGGGGAATTCGACGGCAGCGCCGCGCTTCCCGGGTAGCAGTGCCAGATGACCTGGATCGCGTCGAGCACCACGCCGCGGTCCTCCAGGCACGGCGTCAGCACGCCCAGCGGCAGGTTCGGCGTGTCCTCGATGGGGTTCAGCAGCGACGGCGACGGCTCGGCCATCAGCACGGCGGTCCACTTGCCGTTGTGCCAGGACATCCCGACCGGGTTGCGGTCGTGGTCCTGGGCGCGGGAGATCACCAGGTCCTCGACGACCAGGCGCAGCAGCGCCACCCGGTGGTTCTCGTCCGGGCCGATGATGCCGTCGCCGTCCTTGTCCTCAGCCGGTTCCATCGCGTCGACGCTGGCCGGCTGGGAAACGCGGGTGTGGTTGCGACCGCGGTATTCGAGCACCAGCCCGAACCACTGCGTGAACCAACGGCCGCGCCGTCGCAGCAGCGCGATGATGATCGACAGCAGCGCGATCCCGGCACCGACCGGCAGCAGCACCTGCACCAGGTTCAGCTTCGCGCCGACGATCGCCAGGATGAGCCCGATGGCGAGGCCCACCTCGATGAGCACGATGTTGGCCGCCGGAATGCCGCCGAGCGTCACGCCGTTGATCCGCCGACGGCGCGCGCGAATTCGAGCGCGGGGCGGATTGGCGGGCCCGGGAGCAGTCGGCTGGGCCGGATGTTGTGTGGTCACGGACATCCGTTCGGTCTCTCCCCCTCGCAGGTTGGTGCGGCGCACAGTGCGCTGGGACGCGTTCTGGAGTCAGCCGCCTGACGAGAATACTGACGGACTCGGTCGAACCGCACCCATTCGGTATCTCTCTGCGACTATCCTGCGAAACCGTACCTCGGACGGGAGAGCTGTAGGCGAAGAATGGCATCAACACCCACAACGAAGTCACAGGTTCAGGCGTATCGGTTCGTGCTGCGCCGCATGGAGTCGGCGCTGGTGCGCAAAGACGCGGTGATGCTCCACGATCCGATGGGCTCGCACAAGCGGGCCACGGTCGCCGGCGCGGTGCTCGCCGCGATCGGCATGATCGGTTTCCTGGTTTGGGGTCTTTTCGGCGGCAAGGGTTCGGTGCCGGAACCGGGGTCGATCATCATCGCGAAGGAAAGCGGCAGCGTTTTCGTCGTCACTTCCGACCAGCAGGCCCAGAAGCGGCTGATTCCGATGATGAACATGGCCTCGGCGAAGCTGCTGGTCATGGCCCAGGGTGGCGGCCAGGGCGGCGGCCCGGTGCCGACCACGACGGTGAAGCAGGCCGCGCTGGCGGACTTCCCGCGCGGCGCGCTGACCGGCATGGTCAACGCCCCGACCTACCTGCCGGACGCGAAGAACGTCGCCGAGGCGTCCTGGGCGATCTGCGATGTCGGCCAGGTCCGCGACACCCTCAGCAGCGCCCGCGTCGAGGCGTCGGCGAAGGTGGAGACGACGGTCATCGGCGGTGACGGCAACCACGGCACGGAGATCGCGCCGAACCAGTCGCTGTACGTCAAGGACCAGACGTCCGGCCAGGAATACCTCGTCTACCGCGTGAAGGACCTGCCGGGTCGCGCGCACACCCACGTGGTCAAGTCGAAGATCGACGAGACGGAGACCACCGTCATGGACATCTTCCGGCTGCGGGGCGCCACCCCGCGGACGATCAGCACGAACATGCTGAACGCGATCCCGGAGGTGCCCGCGCTGCAGGTGCCCACCGTGCCCAGCGAGGGCACGCAGCTGACCTACATGTCCCGCTACCAGGCCGGTGACGTGGTCAAGCGCACCGTGCCCGGCCAGCCGGACCAGTTCTTCCTGCTGCTGCCGAGCGGGAAGCAGGAGATCAGCGAGGGCGCGGCGGCCGTGCTGCACGCGTCGAAGACGAACAGCCAGGACGTCCCGAACGCGACCGGTGCGGTCACCGACGCCCCGATGGCGGACACCTCTGAGCAGCTGAACCTGTCGGGCTTCCCGATGGCGGTGCCGACCCCGGTCACCTTCCAGCAGTCCGACACGTCCTGCCTGAGCTGGAAGAACGTCAACGGTGACCAGAACATCACGGTGACCGTGCACAAGGGCTCGCCGACGGCGAAGCCGCCGGTGAAGCTGGCCCAGTACGACGGTGCCGGGCAGAACGTGGACTACTTCTACATGCCGCCGGGCAAGGCGGCCGTGGTGCGCGGCGCGTCGAACGAGGCGGGCGCGGACAGCGGCCCGATCTTCCTGGTTTCCGACCAGGGCGTGCAGTTCGGCATCAAGGACGTCGCGACCGCGCAGGGACTCGGCGTGATCGGTGGCGCCGGGGACATCAAGGCCGGGCCGTCCTGGCTGATGCGGGTGCTGCCGAAGGGCGACTTCCTCGACCCGGCGAACGCGAGCCTGACCTACGACTCGGTCCCGGTGGGGCCGGGCGGGGTGAACCGCCCGCCGCAGAACCCGCAGCAACAGCAGCAAGCCGGAGGCGCCCAGCCAGGTAGCTGACGGTTCGCGGGTGGTCGTGCAGAACCACCCGCGAACCTGGAACCGAACTGGTCGGCTCGAACGTCCGAGGAACAAGCGATCCGCCCGCAGCCCACGGTGAGCTGCGGGCGGATCGTTTTAGGAGCGGTCTCCGACTCGTCCTGCGCGGCGGTGCCGGTAGCGGAACCCGCGGTGGTGCCGGTCGCGCAGGTGGGCCGAGCGGCTGGGCCGCTTGAAAGACAAACGCTTGAGAGCGACCAACGTGGGAGGTGCCGGATGTCGGGGATCCGGATCGACGTCGAATGGCTGGCGACGTGCGCGCGCGAGGTGCGCGCCGCCGGCGAGGAGATCGCGGCCGCGCAGCCGGCCATGGCGGCCGCGGAACTGGCCCCGGAGGCCTTCGGCGCGCTCGGCCGCGAGGCGGGCGCTGCCGAGGCGTACCAACGGCTTTGCGAGCTGCTGCTGGACCAGAGCCGCAGAGCGGGGGAGACGCTGACCCGGGCCGGTGACGAGCTGGGCGAGGTCGTGGACTTCCACAGCGGTGGCGACGACGACAGCGCCGTCGAGTTCCGGAAGCAGGAGGCGTGATCATGGCCAAGAGCCCCGAGGTGGCCGAACACCTCGACTACCTGTCCCGCGTCGCAGACGAGCTGGACTTCGCGAACTCGATCCCCGCCGACCTCGCCGAACTGGTCGGCCGCCACGAGGAACTGCTCGAAGCCGCGCGGGTCTGGCGCAAGGGCGCGGAAAGCATCGAGCACGCCGCGGAAGGCGTGCAGGGCAAGCTCGGCGGGATCGATTCGGCCTGGCAGGGCAAGGACGCCGACGCGTTCCTCGGGCACATCCGCGAGGTCGGCGTGGCGGGCCACGACCTGGTCGACACGATGCGCGCGCTGGCGGATGTGCTGGATCACACGGTGGAGGCCCTGCAGTCGCAGTTCGAGGACCTGGGCGCGCTGGTGGCGGAGGCGGCGGACTCGGTGTCCGGCGCGCTGCTGGAGCCGGAAGACGGCCACAAGCGGGCGCGCAAGCACCTCGCGGAGCTGGCGCAGCCCGCGCAGGAACTGACTGAGTCCATTTCGGACAGTTATCGCGCGTTCGCCCGGTTCTGCGACGACGTGGCCGCGGGCCGCTCGGCGGGGCCGGCGAAGCTCGAACACCGGATGCCCGCCGAGGCCTGGGACTTCAACGCCCCGGCCGCTCCGGCGCCCGCCGATCCCGCCGCGGCCGAACCGGCTGCGGCGTCCGGTGGCGGCGAACCGGCCGGTGGTGCTGGTGGCGGCGGTTCTGCCGGTGGTGCGGTGGGTGCTTCGGGCACCGCGGCTGCCGGAGGTGCCGAGCAGGAGCTCACCCCGGGCGACACCACGCGGGCCGGGGAGCCTTCGGCGGTTCCGCCTGCGGCCGCTGCCGCCGCCGGTGGCGCGGCCGTGGCGGGTGGCGCCGCTGCCGGTGGCATGTACGGCGGCATGATGCCGATGGGCGGAATGGCCGGCGGCCAGGGCGGTGGCCAGGAGCGCAAGAACCAGTCCCGGCTGAAGAGCAAGCCGGAGGAGCTGTTCGGCATGCCGCCGGACGCGGCCCCGCCGGTCTTCGGCGAAACCCAGCGGGACAAGCCGGAACCGGCCAAGCCGACGACGCCGCAGTCGACGCCGAGGCTGGGTGTCCCGACGATCATCGAGCCGACGCCGCCGCGCCCGTCGATCGCGGACGCCCTGCACCCCCAACAGCCCGAAACCCCGAAACCGGCCACGGCATCTGTGGGCGACGCTCCGCCGCCGAAGTCCAAGACGGCACCTGTGGTTGAGGCTCCGCAGCCGAAACCCAAGACCGGCACGGCGTCCGTGGGCGACGCTCCGCCGCCGAAGTCCAAGACGGCACCTGTGGTTGAGGCTCCGCAGCCGAAACCCAAGACCGGCACGGCGTCCGTGGGCGACGCG
>NZ_JBFAIN010000014.1:119988-192868 GCF_040654735.1 Saccharopolyspora sp. NPDC050642
GCTCCGCCGCCGAAGTCCAAGACGGCACCTGTGGTTGAGGCTCCGCAGCCGAAACCCAAGACCGGCACGGCATCGGTCGGCGACGCTCCGCCCCCGAAGCGTCGGGACTAAGAGGTCGTTCTGGCCGTTTCGCGCGAAATCGCCACTCCGCCCTCACGCGGAGCGTCGATTTCGCGCGAAATCGCCGTCGGGCCCTCACGGGAGCGCCGGTTTCGCGCGAAAACGGCGTCCTGCGTCTCAGCCGGTCACGTCTCACGCGTGCCCGCGCACGGTTCTGGAACGACGTCCAAGCCCACACCTCGAGGTGCGCTTCCGCGGGGTCGGCACCCACGCCGACCTCGACGCGTGGTTCAGCGCGGGGTTTTGGGCGTGACCAGGCCGGATTCGTAGGCCGCGATGACGAGCTGGGCCCGGTCCCGCGCGTGCAGCTTGGCGAGCAGGCGGCCGATGTGGGTCTTCACGGTCGGCATGGTCAGGTGGAGGTGTTCGGCCAGTTCCGCGTTGGACAGCCCGCGGGCCACCAGGACGAGCACCTCGAGCTCCCGGCCGGTCAGCGAACCCAGGTCGCGGGCCGGGATACCGGGCGGTTCCGGGCGGCGGGCGAACTCCGCGATCAGCCGCCGGGTCACCGACGGCGCCAGGAGCCCGTCGCCGGCCGCGACCACCCGGATCGCGGTGAGCAGGTCGGCCGGCGGGGTGTCCTTGAGCAGGAATCCGCTGGCCCCGGCGCGCAATGCCGCGTACACGTACTCGTCCAGGTCGAACGTGGTGAGGATCAGCACCCGCACGCCGGGAAGCCCGGGATCGTCGCAGATCCGCCGGGTCGCCTCGATGCCGTCCACGTCCGGCATCCGGACGTCCATCAGCACCACGTCCGGCCGAACCCGCCGGGCCGCCGCGACGGCCTCGCCGCCGGTTGCGGCCTCCCCGACGGCCTCGAGGCCGGGAGCGGTGTCGACGAGCAGCCGAAAGCTGCCGCGCACCAACGCCTGGTCGTCCACGACGAGCACGCGGATGGTCACCCGCGTTCCCCCTTTCCGCAGGGCAGCCGGGCCGTGACGCCGAATCCGCCGCAGGGGCGCGGCCCGGCGGTGAACTCGCCGCCGTACATCATCACCCGCTCCCGCATCCCCACCAGACCGTGCCCGTCGCCGGGCCGGCCAGCCCGCGTTCCGTCGTCCGCGACGTGCACGCCGACCGCATCCGCGCCGACATCGACGCGGACGGTGCAGCGAGCCGGAGCGGCGTGCTTGACGACGTTGGTGAGCGACTCCTGCACGATCCGGTAGACCGCGAGCTCCACCCCGGCGGGCGGGTGCCCGGTCCCGGTGATCTCCAGGTCGACGGAGACCCCGGCGGCGATCGCGCGATCGGCGAGTTCGCGCAGCGCAGCAAGGCCCGGAACGGGTTCGTGGGGCAGCGGTTCGGCGGATCGGAGCACCCCGAGCATGCCGCGCATCTCCAGCAGCGCGCTGCGGCTGGCCTCCTCGATGCCGCGCAGTGCTTCCCGGGCTTCGGCGGGCCGCTGCTCGGCGATGTGGTTGGCGACACCGGCCTGCACTGCGATCAGGCTGAGGTTGTGCGAGACGATGTCGTGCATCTCCCGCGCGATCCGCAGCCGCTCCTCGGCCCGGACGCGCCGGATCTCGCGTTCGGCGAAGGCATCGCGCTGCCGGAAGTGCGCGCCGAGCCCCCAAGCGCCACCGGCCAGCAGCCAGACGGCGCCGACCAGCCCGGCGATGTCGGCGACGTTCCCGGTGGGGGTGAGCACGGCCTCGCCCAGGAACAGTCCGATTGCGACGGTCAGCAATGCGGTCACCACGGCGGGCGCTGATCGCCGCAGCGGCTCGGAACGTCCCACGGCGTGCAGGGCGAGGGCGGTGGAGATGCAAGGCTCGCGGGTGATGTCGAGCAAGGTGGCCGCGGTCGTGGCCACCAGCACGACGGCGAGCACCGGCAGCGGCCACCTGCCGCGCACCGCGACGGGGAGGCCGACCGCTGCCGCGATCAGCCAGCCGAGCCAGGCCGGACCGGTGAAGACCGGCAGCCCGTCTGCGCCGTCCTGCATCGCGAAGGAGAGGTATGCGGCGCTGATCGCCACGCCCAGGACGGCATCGAGGAGAACGAGGCGGTTGCCGAGCACAGCGCGACACTAATCGCGCGGTCGGCGGAGGTCGTCCGACCGAGGTGTGCGAGTTCTCGACGCCCGTCATACCCGGGTATGACGGGAAAGTCCGGACCCCGGTCCGATGCCCGGACGGGCGCCGGGGCCGATCGTTCACCGCATGACGCACACTCGTTTCCCCGGCGCCTGGCCCGGCGGGCTGGCGCTGGTCCTCGGCCCGCTGTTCATGCTGGTCGGGGCCCTGCTCCGGGCCGGGCACAACTTCTTCTTCCCGGACCAGCTCGCCGCGTACGCCGCCGAACCGGCCCTGATCGCGGTCGCGTACAGCGCGTTCCTGATCGGCAACGTGGTGCTGTGGCCGGGAGTCGTGCTGCTCGCGCAGCGGATCGGCGGGAGCCGTCCCGGCTGGGCGATCTGGGGCGGGATGCTGACCGCCTTCGGCCTTTTCGCCCGCGCCTTCCACGCCGGCATCGACCACCTGGCGTTCCAGCTGGCGGATCTGCGGGGAGTGGCGTCCGCGACGAGCCTGGTGGGCGACGAGTACGGCGCCTACCACGTGATGAGCGCGCTGAACCCGGCGATCATGGCCGGTTGGGTGGTGCTGGCCCTCGGCGCCTGGCGGGCCGGTGTCCTCGGGCCGTTCCGGGCGGTGGCGTTGGGCCTGATGGCGGCGTTGCCGATCGGCGTCCTGAAGGGGACCACCGCGCTCTCGGTGATCGCGCTCGCCGGACTCGCGGTGGCCTTGGTGTCGCTGGGCTGGCAGGAGCTGCGCGCCGCACCCCGCCCGCCGGCCCGGCGAATCGCGTTCGCAGCGGCGGTGATCGCGGCGATGGCGCTCCTCGGAACGCTCGGCTGATGCCGGAACTGAAACGGCCCGGTGTCCGAAGTGGACACCGGGCCGTTTCGTCGTGTTGCTCAGCGGCCGCCGTTCTCCCGGCTCCTCGCCCGGACGCTGCGCACCGCGTTGATCAGGAACGCCGTGAAGATGATCCCCGCGACTCCCGCTCCGGCACCGCCCAGGGCGATGATCAGGGCCGGGTAATCCTTCTGCGGGATCACATCCGCGTCCAGCTTCGTCGGCTTCGGCGGCGGCGCCTGCTTGCCCCACTCGGCGGGCACCACGTCCGCCAGCGCCGCGGCCGGGTCGACCATGCCGTAGCCGACGATGTCGTTGCGCCCGTTGATGCCGCCCGGATGCAGCGCCGTCTCCTTGATCCGGTCCATGATCTGCCCGGCGGTCAGCGGCCGGTTCTCGCGGTCGTACTTCTCCTTGACCAGCACCGCCAGCCCGGCCACGTACGGCGCGGCGAAGCTGGTGCCCTGGATCGGGCCCGCCTGGCCGTTCTCTCCCGTGGCGATCTGGCTGGCCAGTCCTCTGCCGCCGACGCCGGGGTCGAGTGCGATCAGGTTCTCGCCCGGCGCGGCCACGTCCACCCACGGGCCCGGCACGGTGAACTCCGACGGAGCACCCTGCTGGTTCACCGAGGCGACGGTGAGCACGTACTCGTCGAACCAGGCCGGCAGCACCGCGGTCGTCGGGCTGCCGGAGGCGTTCTTCTGGCAGGCCTCGCCGGTGTTCCCGGCCGCCACGACGACCACGACGTTGCGTTCGTAAGCGCGCTTGACCGCGTTGTGCAACATCTGGTTGCCGTAGTCGTTGTAGTTGCTGGCCTGCGCGATCGACTGGCAGGACGACTGCGAGATGTTGATGACGCTCGCGTTGCGGTCCACCGCGTTGTTGATCGCCCTCGCCATCGTCTCGGTGTCGCCGATCGTGGCGTTGGTGGCCTCGTTGATCCACAGCTTGGAGGACTGCCGGAGCGACAGGATCTGGGCGTCCGGCGCGACCCCGACGTAGCCGGACTGGCCGGTGGGGTCCGGGCTCGCGGCGATGATGCCCGCCACGATCGTGCCGTGCCCGTCGCAGTCCTTGTCCGCACCGCCGTCCGGAACGCTGCTCCCGCCGTTGAGGACCTTGCCACCCAGGCGCGGGTGCGAGGCGTTCACGCCGGTGTCGATGACGGCCACCGTCTGCCCGGCACCGCTCAGGCCCTCATCGTGGGCCCGCTCGAAGCCGAGCACCAGCTGGCTCCACGGCTTCTCCTCGATCAGGGAGTTGCCGGGGTTGCCCCGCATGCAGCCTTGCTTCTGCTTGTAGTTCAGGGGCGTCAGGCCACCGGTGGCCACTTTGGACGGATCCAGTGGCGGCGGGCCGACGGTCTGCGCGACCGCAGGTGCCGTCGGACCGCCCAGCGCCAGCGTGCCCGCCGCGGCGAGCAGCGCGAATCCGCGCAGCCCGCCGCGGGAGCGGAAGGTCCTAGAGCGCATCACGCTGCCCCTCAGAAGAAGTTCAGGTTGAGGTCGCGGATCATCATGTAGAGGTCCATGGCGGCCAGTGCCAGCGGCAGCACCAGTGCGATCAGGACGGCTTCCAGGATGTCCACCATGCGGCGCTGCACCGGCGAGAACCGGCGGTTCGGGAACACCACGCCGAAGACGATCGACAGGATGCCGAGCAGCAGCAGCGGCGGGAACACCCAGGCGACGGCCAGCGGCCACTGCGCGACCTGCACGAGCAGTCCGATGGTGACGCCCAGCGAGGAGAGCAGACCGCTCAGCAGCAGCGCGATCGCCTGGCTGCCGTTGGCGTAGTTGCGGCCGCGCAGCAGCAGGACCGCCGAGACGACGATGGCGAACACCGCGCCCCAGATGCTGGCCGCGGCCGCGAGGATCGAGCCGAGCGCGGCGACCACGCCGCAGCCGATGATCAGGCCGGTCATGTACTGGTGCGCCAGGCCGGTCTGTCGCTCGATCATCCGGTAGTCCGGGAACCCGGTGTCTTCCTTGAGGTCCTCGGCGCTGCCCGGCACGTGCGGCAGCGGCAGCTTGGCGAGCTGGATGGTGATGCGCGGCAGCAGCGAGATGCCCGCCAGGCCGACGGCCGCGGCGCCCGCAGCGATGCCCGCGGTGGTCGCGGCGTCCACAAGGGTCGCGACGAGGAAGGCGATGGTGCCGAACGCCGCCGCCGTGGCGGCCGCGATGAAGGTGACGATGCCCGCGCCGATCACCATGATCGACACCGCCGCGAAGATCAGCGTCAGCGCGCTGGCCAGCAGCAACCGTGGTTCGAGCGCGTTGCCCGGCACGATGTTGAAGCCGGCGACGAACGCCATCGGCAGACCGCCGGCGGCGGCGATCACCGTGCCGGTGGTGGGGGCCGCGTAGGCGCGGGTCACGATCGACCCGACGCCGGTCGCGAAGATCGCCACCACGACCGCCGTCACGGCGGCCACGATCTGGTAGACGATCGGCGCGGTGCCCTCCATGGTGGGGTGCAGCAGCCCGGCCGGGCCCGCGAGTCCCAATGCGACGGCCGCGCCGATGAGCGCCAGCGCGCCGGCCGCGTGCCCGATCTTGGCCGCGGTTTCCTTCGTCCACGGCCGGTAGCTGCCCGGCTCCGCTTCCGCGAGCGCGTCAACGACGTCGTCGTACAGCGGCGGCGGCGGGTCGTCCGACCGGCGCCGCAACTGCAACATGTCGCCGTCGACGATTCCCTGCGAGGACAGCGTCTGACTCGGGTCGAGGGGCTGGCTCTCCCCGAGCTTGGCCAGGCACCACCCGCCGTGCCGGGAACCGCCGTCCGGGGTGATCCCGCGGGCCATGTCCAGCACCATCGGCAACAGATCGGCCACCGCTACGTCGGCGGGAAGCGCCAGGTCGATGCGAGTTGTAGGCGCCACCACCGTCACGCGGCTGAACACCGTGGTACCGGTCGCCACTTGGGCCCCCTACTCCCTGAGGTTGATTGCCTTGCTTCATTTGTGTCGCTGGGCTCGATCCAACCAAGGCCGGTTTTTCTTCCGAAACCCACCCGCCCGGTCGAAGAGCGCCCCTAGTATGGCCACACCGACCGTCGACGGGTGACAGGTTTGGTCGAACTCGTGCCAACTACTTCATATCTGGTTGGTCACGCCCGACTCGCTCCCCGGCGCCGGCGGTGTTGCGGCGATGCAGAATGCTGGCTGCGACACATTCGAGAGCACGTTTGACACGGAAAGGTTGTTGCGTCCGGTGAGCACGCTGCAGTTCAAGCGAACGCCACGCCTGGCCGCTCCCAGGCCACCGGGCGGGGAGGTGCACCTCGAACCACCGCCGGAGATTCCGCGGACGATTCCGGGCAACATCGTCCAGAAGGTCTTGCCGGGCGTCATGATCGTGGCCTCGCTGGGGATGATGGTCTTCATGCTCCAGCGGGCCAAGGACAACCCGATGATGATGATGATGCCGATGATGATGCTCATCTCAACGTTCGGGATGATGGCCGGCGGCGGCAAGGACGGCAGTCAGAAGAAGGCCGAGATGAACGAGGACCGCAAGGACTACCTGCGGTACCTCGGTCAGATGCGGGACCGCGCGCGGGAGGCGGCCGACGAGCAGCGCCTGGCGCGCGAGTGGGTGCACCCCGACCCGCAGACCCTGTGGTCGCTGGCCGCGGGCAGCCGGCGGATGTGGGAGCGCCGTCCCAACGACAACGACTTCTGCCAGGTCCGGGTCGGCCGCGGTTCGCAGCGGCTGGAAACCCGCCTGGTGCCGCCGCAGACCGGCCCCGTCGACGAGCTGGAGCCGATCACCACGCTGGCGCTGCGCCGCTTCGTGCGCGCCCACTCGCTGGTGCCGGAACTGCCGATCGCCACCTCGCTGCGCGGCTTCGCCGCCGTCGGCCTGCAGGGCGACCGCGAACTGGTGCGCGGCCTGGCCCGCGCGATCGTGTGCCAGCTGGCCACCTTCCACACCCCCGACGACGTGATGATCGCGGTCGCCAGCAGCGGCCGCGCGCGCACGGAGTGGGACTGGGTGAAGTGGCTGCCGCACGCGCAGCACCCGACCGAGACCGACGGCATCGGCCAGATGCGGTTGATGGCCGGTTCGCTGGGCGTCATCGAGCAGATGCTCGCCGAGCAGCTGGCAGATCGGCCGCGCTTCCAGCGCAACGCCGCGCCGCCGGACGGCCAGCCGCACATCGTGATCATCATCGATGACGCCGAGATCAGCCGCGAAGAGGCGCTCTACGTCGAGGGCGGCCTGGCCGGCGTCACCATGATCGACCTGTCCGACCTGCTCGGGCAGCTCACCGCGCGCCGCGGCATGCGGATGGTCGTGGAGGAGGACCGCATCGGTGCCCGCGGTGGGTCCGGTGTGGAGTGGTTCGGCAAGCCGGACTCGCTGACCATGGAGGAGGCCACCTCGCTGGCCCGCCAGATGGCCCCGTACCGGGTCGCCGGCGGCTTCTCCGCCTCCGACGCCGACAGCGGCGGCTACGAGCCGCTGACCACGCCGCTGAACTACATCGAGCAGTTGGGGCTGGCCGGTGACGTCGTCACCTTCGACCTCAACGAGGCGTGGCGGCCCCGGTCGCGCGACGACCTGTACCGCGTCGCGATCGGTCCTGGCGAGCAGGGCGAGATCGTGCACCTGGACATCAAGGAGACCGCCTCCGGCGGCATGGGCCCGCACGGGCTGTGCATCGGTTCGACCGGTTCCGGTAAGTCCGAGTTCCTGCGCACCATCGTGCTGGGCCTGATGGCCACCCACTCGTCGTCGATGCTCAACTTCGTGGTCGTCGACTTCAAGGGTGGTGCGACGTTCAACGGCTTCGAGCCCGCGCCGCACGTGTCGGCGTCGATCTCGAACCTGGAGGGCGACGGCTCGCTGATCGACCGCATGCAGGACGCGCTGGCCGGTGAGATGAACCGCCGCCAGGAGATCCTGAACAAGGCGGGCGCGAAGAACGTCTGGGACTACCGGAAGATGGGCGAGGCGGGCGACGAGCGCTGCGCCGAGCCGCTGCCCGCGCTGTTCGTGGTCATCGACGAGTTCTCCGAGCTGCTGTCGCAGCAGCCGGACTTCGCCGAGCTGTTCGTGATGATCGGTCGACTGGGTCGATCGCTGCAGGTCCACCTGCTGCTGGCCTCCCAGCGGCTGGAAGAGGGCAAGCTGCGCGGCCTGGACACGCACCTCTCGTACCGGATCGGTCTGAAGACCTTCAACGCGGCGGACTCCCGCGCGGCGATCGGTGTTCCGGACGCCGCCGACCTGCCCGCCACCGGTGGTCACGGTTACCTGAAGCACCCCAACGGCATGGAGCGGTTCCGCGCCGCGTTCGTGTCCGGCCACCTGCACCAGACCAGCGGACGCCGCCCGACGCTGAAGGGCGGCGCGGCCCCGGTCACCGGCGACAAGATGCCCCGGGAGTTCATCCCGGACTACATCGAGAAGCCGCCGGAACCGGAGAAGCCGGTCGTCGAGGAGGTCAAGGAGCAGAAGAGCGACCTCGACCCGACGGACTTCCAGATCATCATCGACAAGATTCGCGGGCAGGGCCCGCCGGCGCACGCGGTGTGGCTGCCGCCGCTGGACACACCGCCCACTTTGGACGCCCTGCTGCCGCCGATGCAGCAGACCGACGACCGCGGCTACACGGCCGCGGGCTACTCGGGCAGCGGTCGGCTCCAGGTGCCGGTCGGCCTGATCGACGTCCCGTACCACCAGCGGCAGGACCCGATGGTGGTGGACCTCGGTGGTCAGGGCGGTCACGGCGCGATCGTCGGCGGTGTCGGTGCCGGCAAGTCGAACACGGTGCGTGCGCTGATCGCCTCGATGGCGCTGACGCACACGCCGCAGGAAGTGCAGTTCTACTGCGTCGACCTCGGTGGTGGTTCGATCGGCGCGCTGCGCGGCCTGCCGCACATGGGCGGCTACGGCACGCGGCGCGACCAGGACACCGTCCGGCGGACGATCGCGGAGCTGAAGACGATGCTGGCCGACCGCGAAGGCCGGTTCCAGCAGCACGGCGTCGAGAACATGAACGACTACCGCAACCGGAAGCGGCGCGGTGAGTTCGAGGACGACCCGTTCGGCGACGCGTTCCTGATCATCGACGGGTGGCGGACGTTCCGCGAGGAATTCGAGGCGCTCGAACAGGACGTGCTGGGCCTGGCGGCCAACGGCCTGGCCTTCGGCGTGCACGTGATCGTCACCGCGGCGCGGTGGGCGGAGATCCGCCCGGCGATGAAGGACCTGATGCAGACCCGCATCGAGTTGCGCCTCGGTGACCCGAGCGAGTCGGAGATCGACCGCAAGTTCGCGGTGAAGGTGCCGCCGGGGCGTCCCGGCCGCGGCATGCACGGCACCAAGCTGCACTTCCTGACGGCCCTGCCCCGCGTGGACAGCGAGAAGATCGGTGACCGCGTCGAGGCGGAGATCGAGCAGGTCAAGCGGGACATCGAGGAGGGCAAGGAGGTCCGCGCCCCCCGGATGGGCTGGGAGCTGTACAACGACGACCTCCCCGACGGCGTCGCCGACCTGGTGAACCGGGTCAAGAGCTCGTGGAAGGGGCGTCCGGCGCCGCAGGTCCGGCTGCTGCCCGATCTGCTGCCGTACCAGCAGTTGCCGCGTCCGGAGCAGCAGCCGAACCCGAAGCTGGTGCCGATCGGCATCAACGAGGACGGCCTGCACCCGGTGTACCTGGACTTCAACGCCGAGCCGAACTTCTACGCGTTCGGCGAGCGGGAGTCGGGCAAGACGGCGTTGCTGCGGACCATCGTCCGCGGTATCACCGAGCGGTACAGCCCGAAGGAAGCGCTGATCATGCTGGTCGACTACCGGCGCAGCCTGCTCGGCGTCCTGCCGGAGTCGCACAAGCTGGACTACGTGGTCAACGCGGATCAGCTGAAGGGCGATGTCAAGGACATCTGCGGGTCGTTGAAGAAGCGGTTGCCGGGTCCGGATGTCACGCAGGAGCAGTTGCGGAACCGTTCCTGGTGGAAGGGTCCGGAGCTGTTCGTGATCGTCGACGACTACGAGCTGGTGGCGCCGCAGGGCGGCAACCCGCTGGCGCCGTTGGCGGAGTTCGTGCCGCAGGCCAACGATGTGGGTCTGCACATCGTGGTGGCGCGCAACTCCGGTGGTGCCAGCCGTGCCCTGTACGAGCCGATCATCGGCAAGATGCGGGAGACGTCGTCGCCGGGTCTGGCGATGAGCGCGAACAAGGACGACGGTCAGCTGGTGGCCAACATCAAGTCGCGGCAGCTGCCGCCTGGCCGGGGCACCCTGGTCAGCCGCAGCCTGCGCGGCGGGCCGCAGATGATCCAGACCGCGTTCCTCCAGCCGGAGTGACGATGGGCTAGCGCGAAAAACCTCCCCCGCCTCCGGGCGGGGGAGGTTTTTCGTTGGGAAGCGCCGGAAGGCGCGGACCCCGATCACGTGTGAGGTGGCGGTATGAGCGGATTCATCAAGCCGGTCGGCTGGAGCGAGCGCCTCGCGCGCCGCAAGGCGGACGACGAGCGGTTGCTCCAGGAGTACGCCCGCGGTGAAGGGGCCGGCCGGAACCTGCGGCCGCTGCGCGACTGGGTGCACCACGTGCGCCAGGACATCGGCGCGAACGGCGTCATCACCAAGGTGGAGCTGAAGCCGGACGGCGAAGTGGTCGCGTGGTTCTACGTGGAGCCGGAACCGGAGGAACAGCCGGCGCCGCCGCCCGAAACGCGGCTGCCGAACGTCCCCGTGGTGACGAGCGTCGACGTCCCCGAGATGCCGACGCGCTCCGAGACGCCGACGCGCTCCGAACCGCGCCAGGCCACGGCCGCCCGGAGCCTGCCGACCGAAGCGCAGACCTGGTGACAGAACTCCCGCAAGCGGTCCACTTCGGACTTGTCTGACGCGCTGAACCTCCTCCCCTCCGGGCAGGGGAGGTTCTTCAGTTGTGGGGCAACGGCTTCCGGGCGATCAGGCGGGCCGTTGCTCGAAGCCGGCCAGGACGGAGTCGAGGAGGCCGGGGAAGCGCGCCTCCAAGTCGTCGCGGCGGATCTCGACCCAGCGGTTGCGGCCGTCGACGAACGTCGTGCTCAGGCCCGCCTCGCGCAGCACGCGCCAGTGGTGGGAGAGCGTCGGCGCGCTGATGTCGACGTCGTAGGCGTGCAGCGAGCAGGTCATCGGGTCCTTCGCCTGGCTGAGCTCGTGGAGCAGTTCGAGCCGCACCGGGTCGGCGAGGGCGTGCAGCACCTTCACGATGTCCAGATCGTTGCGGCTCGGTTGCGGGAGGGTGCGCGTCACGGGCGTCCAGCCTGCCTTCGATTCGATCGTTTGACAATCATCGAATAGTAGGACACGATCATGCGCCGTGACGATTCGACGATCATCAAATGATGGCTTGCGGCGGGGTGCGCTGACCGTGCTCGCGGTGGGCACCTTCGCGCTCGGCGCGGACGGGTTCATCCTCAATGGACTGCTGCCCCAGATCGCCCACGACCTCGCTGTTCCCGAATCGGTCGCCGGCCAGCTCACCACGATCTTCGCGGTGACCTACGCCGTGGCCTCGCCGATCATCGCCTCGGTCACCGGCAGCTGGGACCGGCGGCTGCTGCTCGGCGGCGGCCTCGCGCTGTTCACCGCGGGCATGGCGGGCCAAGCGCTCGGCGAGACCTACGCGGTGGTCGCGGTGGCCCGGGTCCTGGCGGCGCTCGGCGCGGCGGCCTTCCAGTCGAACGCCTACGCGGTGGCCGGCGCATTGGCCGCGCCGGAGCAGCGCGGGCGCGCCCTGGCCGCGGTCGCGGCGGGGATGACCGTGTCGACGGTGCTCGGCGTGCCGCTCGGGGTGCTGGGCGGCCAGTGGTTCGGTTGGCGGCCGATCATGTGGGCGATCGGCGTGATCGGGGTGCTGGTGGCGGTCGCGATTCCGGCCCTGCCCGCGGTGCGCTTGCCCGCGGTGCGGCTGGCCGAGCGGCTCGCCGTGCTGGTGCGGCCGTCGATCCTCCGGGTGCTGGCGATCACCGTGGTCGGGATGTTCGCCGGCTTCACCGTCACCGGGTACCTGCCGCTGCTGCTCGGCCGGTTCGGGAGCGGGGCGGTCCTGTCCTGGGTGCTCGTGGCGTTCGGGGTGGGGCAGGTCCTGGGCAACTCGCTGGCGGGCCGGTGGACCGACAGATTCGGGGCGCGCCCGGTGCTGTTGCTGTCGCTGGGCGGCAGCGTCCTGGTGTTCGCGCTGTTCAACTGGGGTGTGTCGACCCTGCCGACGACGCTGTCGGTCGGCATCGCGGCGGGCGTGTTCGGCGGCATGCTGATGGTGCCGCAGCAGCACAGGCTGTTCGCGCTGGCCCAGGACGCCCCGACGGTGGCCCTCGGGCTGAACGGATCGGCGATCTACGTCGGAGCCGCGCTGGGTTCGGCGGTGGGCGGCGGGGTGCTGGCGACGGCCGGAGCCGCCTGGGTGGCACCGGCGGCCGCAACGGTCGCGGCCCTCGGCCTCCTGCTGGCGCTGGCGACGGCGATGCCCCGGAAGGCGGCCGCCCCGGCGCAGACGGCGAACGCCTGAGAAGAGCTGTCGGTCCACTTCGGACGTCCCGACTCCTGCCCTGCAGCACACCGCGTGCAGGCTTGCACCACTCGGGGAGCCCGACACCCGCGAGGAGCTCCTGCGGCGCCTTCGGATGGCAACAATCCGTGACGGGTGCTCGCGCTGATCGCCCGGTCAGGGGCAGACTGTTGGTGCGCTCGCACCCTTAACCTCTAGGGTGCTCGGGGGGAGTCGGCGCGCCGGATCGGCGGTCGGACGACAGACGTCGCCGGAAAAGGCGCTTCGGCGACGGTGAAGGAGTTCTGGGTGTCCCTGCACGTCTCGATCGACTTCGGCACCTCGAGCACATGCACGGTGGTGTCAGTCGGCGGTGCCGAACCGCAGGTGGTCGTCATCGACGGGCAGCCGCTGGTGCCGTCCGCGGTGTTCGCCGCGGCCGACGGCACGCTGTTCGTCGGGCACGAGGCCGAACGCCAGGCCGCGGTCGACCCGGCCCGCTTCGAGCCGCACCCGAAGCGCCGCATCGACGAGGGCGAGCTGCTGCTCGGCAGCAGCGTGCTGAAGGTCGCCGACGTGATCCGCGCCGTGCTGCAGCGCGCGGTCGGCGAGGCCCGCCGCTTCGCCGGCGGCGCGGCCGTCGACCTGCTGGTGCTGACCCACCCCGCGGACTGGGGCTCGATGCGCACCGCGGCGCTGCGCCAGGCCGCCGCCGGCCTGGGCAAGGAACTCGTCATGGTGCCGGAACCGGTCGCGGCGGCGGTGTTCCACTCCGCCGGGCACGGGCTCCCCGACGGCGGCGCGCTGGCGGTGCTCGACCTCGGCGGCGGCACCGTGGACGCCAGCGTCGTCCGCAAACAGGGCTCGTCGTTCCAGGTGCTCGCCACCCGCGGCGAACCGAACTTCGGCGGCGCCGACATCGACCAGGCGCTGCTGGACCACATCGGCCGGCTCGTCTCCGGCACCGACCCCGAAGCCTGGAGCCAGCTCGTCGAGGGCCGCGAGATGCCCGATCGCCGCCGTCGCCGGGTGGTGCGGCAGGACGTCCGCGGCGCCAAGGAAACCCTGTCCCGGCACGCCTACACCGACGTGCCGATGCCGCCGCCGTTCTCCGACGCGCACGTCACCCGCGTCGACCTGGAGGCGCTGATCGCCGCG
The DNA here is from genome assembly GCF_040654735.1 of Saccharopolyspora sp. NPDC050642. Classification (NCBI taxonomy): domain Bacteria; kingdom Bacillati; phylum Actinomycetota; class Actinomycetes; order Pseudonocardiales; family Pseudonocardiaceae; genus Saccharopolyspora; species Saccharopolyspora sp. NPDC050642. The sequence goes on from NZ_JBFAIN010000014.1 coordinate 133,620, forward strand.
CCGCTGGCCAAGTCCGCCGACCTGGTGCTGACCACGCTGCGCGAGGGCAAGGTGGCCCGGCAGCAGCTGGCCGGGGTGTTCCTGGTGGGCGGTTCGAGCCGGATCCCGATGGTGGCGCGGCTGATCCACGAGCGCACCGGCGTCGTTCCGACCACATTGGACCAGCCCGAGACGGTCGTGGCGCGCGGCGCGTTGCGCGCGGTCCGGCTCGACCCGGACCGCAGCGGTGGGCTGGCGCCCGCCGGCGCCTGGGCGGGCACCTCGACGGTGCGATCGCATCCGCTCCCGGTGGTCCCGCCCCAGACCGGCCCCGGCGTGACCGCGGGCGACTCGCTCAGCGGGGCCCGGACCGTCGTCATCGGCGGCAGCGATCAGACGATGCCGGTCGCGCACCAGCGCAGCCGCGGGAAGAACAACAAGCTGCCGTGGCTGATCGGCGCCGGCGCCGCGGCCGTGGTGGCCGCGGGCGTGGTCCTGACCCTGGTCCTGACCAGCGCCGGCCAGCCGCAGGCCGGACCGGAGGTGCCGCCCCGGGTGATCGTGCAGTACGACTACGAATTCGCCTATCCCAGCGACTGGAAGCAGATCGGCGGCGACGCGAAGAAGTGGCAGACCATGATCGGCCCGCAGAACGATGAGCAGGACTCATTGATCGCGGTCGAGGAGGGCAAGCTCAACTTCGACACCGACACCGACCGGAACCGGGCGGTCCAGCAGCTGCTCAGCGACTACCAGCAGAACGTGGCGAACGGCGCGCAATTCTCCCTGTTCAACGCATCCACCAGTTTCGCGGGCCGGGACGTGGTCTACTACCGGCAGAAAATGCAGGCCGCGACGGTCGAGTGGTACGTGGTGCACCAAGGACAATTCCGGGTCAGCGTCGGCTGCAAGTACGGCGAGGTCGGCAAGGATGACGTGCTCCGCGCCTGCCAGCAGGTCGTCGGGTCGCTCAAGGTGCGTTGAACCGGCGGTGAATTCGCCGCGGCGGAATGGTTTTCGCGCGGCCGTCGGACAGGGAGGCATTGCCATGGCAGATCCAGCGGATTCCGTCCGGAGGTTGCGGTCCGAACTCGCGGATGCGGTGGGCCGCGGCCGGCGAGCCCGCGGCGAAGCGAACCACCGCGCGCAGGATTTCCAAAGGCACACAAGGGAACTCGCGGGAACGAAGCCGGCGGGTGCCGAATCGGGCCGTCGGGCCGCGGCGATCGCTTACCGCGCCCGGATGGGATTGGAAGTCGAAGAGCTCGCCGAAACCGAGTCCAATGTGCGCCCGGACACCGCCGAGAACGAGTCGGCGACCGGGAAATCGCAAGAGCAAACGCCTTCCGACGGCAGCGATCTCGACTTTTCGCAAGCGCGAATCATGCGATGACCTGCGGGTTCCCCGTTCGGCGTTTACATCAGCAACGGGTTCCGAAGAAATCCAGGACAACATGGAACCGAACATGGCAATGTCTGCGTCGCAGGTTCATCAGGACTTGATGACGAGTTTGAAGGGGGTCACCCGGACATGGCTGGAATTGGTGCAGACACCGAGGCGATTCAGCAGGCGTCGGTCGACATCGACGAGGCTCGCAACGCGGTCGAGCAGGCGCTCTCGCAGCTGAGCGGCCAGCTGGAGGGGCCGGTCGCGAACTGGAAGGGCGCGGCCGCGGATGTCTTCCGCAAGCTGATGGACTCCTACGAGGAGAGCGGCAAGAAGATCCTGCAGAAGCTGGACGAGCTGGGCCAGAACGTGCAGAGCTCCGGTGCGGACTACGCGCAGGTCCAGGAGGAGCAGGCCCAGGAGATCTCCAAGATCACGAGCCTGCTCGACGGCTGAGCCGGACTTCGACCAACGCATCTTCCGAAATCTTCACCATAGGCATTTGAGGGGATAAGCAATGAGCGAGATTGCAGTCAACTTCGCTGAGCTGCAGCAGGCCTCCGACGACCTGCAGGCCGCCGCGCAGAAGATCCAGGGCGAGCTGGACGACCTCGAGGGCAAGATCCAGAAGCTGGTCTCCACCTGGGAGGGCGAGGCCGTGGCCGCCTACCAGGAGGCGCAGAAGTCCTGGGACGAGGAAGCGGCCCGCATGCAGGAGACCGCCGCGAAGATGGGCATGGCCGTTGGTGCCGCCAACGAGTCCTTCCAGGCCGGTGAGAAGAAGAACGCCGGTCGCTTCGGTGGCTGATCCCACCTGCTGAAGAGCGAGCTGCGGCCCCGGCGAACGCCGGGGCCGCAACGCTGTCCGGGGCCGCGCGGGTACCGCGCCCGGCGTTCGCTATCCTGATAGCGGCGATCTGCCAGGTCAGAAACCTCCGAGCAAGTATCGAGGACCCGTTTTGACCGGGCCAGAAGCCACCAAGTACCCTCATTCTTTGTTGTGCGGTGCGCGGCTGCAGTTCGCGCCAGCGGATCGGGCCCAGCGGGTCACGGTCCCGGCGGCGGTACTGGCGGACGTGCCGGTTCCCAGGGGAGTTCCTGCGGGACCGACCGGCGTGATCGAGACGGGCTCCGCACTGACGATTCCGACGCGAACGACGACGAGGTAGATCCGTGCGCACGTACAGCCCGAAGCCCGGCGAGGTGACCCGCGCCTGGCATGTGATCGACGCCGAGGATGTGGTGCTCGGCCGGTTGGCAACTCAGGCCGCGACGCTGCTGCGCGGCAAGCACAAGCCGACCTACGCGCCGCACATCGACACCGGTGACTTCGTCGTCATCGTCAATGCCGAGAAGGTGGCCCTGACCGGTAACAAGCGCACCCAGGCGTTCCACTACCGGCACAGCGGTTACCCCGGTGGTCTGCGCAAGCAGTCCTTCGGTGAGGTGCTCGAGAAGCACCCCGAGCGGCTGCTCGAAAAGGCGATCAAGGGCATGTTGCCGAAGAACAAGCTCGGCCGCGCGATGGGCAAGAAGCTCAAGGTCTACGCCGGCGCGGAGCACCCGCACCAGGCCCAGAACCCGCAGCCGTTCGAGATCAACGCGAAGGTCGAGAAGTGACTGACGAACTTCAGCAGGAAGAGAACGTGACCCCGGCTCCCGAGGAGACCGCCGAGGTCGCCGTCGAGGAGACCGTCGAAGAAGAAGCGGTCGCCCCGGCCCCGATCCCGGTGCCGACCGGCCGCCCGGTGCAGACCGTGGGTCGCCGCAAGGAAGCCGTCGTCCGGGTCCGGCTGGTGCCGGGCACCGGTGGCTTCAAGCTCAACGGCAAGACCCTCGAGCAGTACTTCCCGAACAAGGTGCACCAGCAGCTGATCAAGGAGCCGCTGGTCACCGTCGAGCGCGTGGAGAGCTTCGACGTGCTGGCCACCCTGCGCGGTGGCGGCCCGTCGGGCCAGGCCGGCGCGCTGCGCATGGCGATCGCCCGTGCGCTGGTCGCCTACGAGGCCGAAGACCGCCCGGCGCTGAAGAAGGCCGGCATGCTCACCCGTGACGCGCGGGAGAAGGAGCGCAAGAAGTACGGTCTCAAGAAGGCCCGCAAGGCGCCGCAGTACAGCAAGCGCTGACGCGAATTTCATCCGATCTGCGGGAGCAGTCTCGTCCGTTGTGGACGAGACTGCTCCCGCAGTCGTATGCACCGAAGGCCGGGTTTCAAACTCAATCTGCGTAGGTGGTCCCCTAGCGGAACCTCAGACGCCCCTCGATCCGGGATCCCCGACTCGTGTATGCGTCGGGGCTTCCTCCCGAGGAGACGTCCGAGAACCCGCCGGTGGTCACCTGATTGCGTGGGTCAAGCGGCTTCGCCGCTGCAAGGACAAGAACTCGACGTGGCGCGTCCGGTCGCGCCCCGCGGAGTTTTCCGCGTCACACGAGGAGGACGTGCTGCTGATGGCTCGGTTGTTCGGCACCGACGGGGTGCGCGGGTTGGCCAACGCCGATCTGACGCCGGAGCTGGCGATGTCGGTGGCCGCTGCGGCGGCACGCGTGCTCTACGACCGGGACGATTCGCAGCGCCGGGTGGCGCTGGTGGGCCGCGACCCCCGCGCCAGCGGCGAGATGCTGGAGGCGGCGGTCACGGCGGGCCTGACCTCGGCCGGCGCCGATGTGCTGCGGGTCGGCGTGCTGCCCACCCCGGCCGTCGCGCACCTGGTCGCCGAGCTGGGCGCGGACTTCGGCGTGATGATCTCCGCCTCGCACAACCCGATGCCGGACAACGGGATCAAGCTGTTCGCGGCCGGCGGGAACAAGCTCCCGGACGCCGTCGAGGACGAGATCGAGGCGCGCCTGGACGAGCAGGTCGACCGGCCCACCGGGGCCCAGGTCGGCCGCGTCCGCGATGTCCCCGACGCGGTGCGTCGTTACGTCGATCACCTGCTGACCGCTGCTCCGCAGCCGCTCGGTGGGCTGAAGGTCGTCGTGGACTGCGCCAACGGCGCGGCTTCGGTCGCGGCACCGGAGGCGTACCGCCGGGCGGGCGCCGAGGTGATCGCGATCAGCGCCGAGCCCGACGGCATCAACATCAACGACGGCGTTGGCTCCACCCACCTCGAGGTGCTGCAGGCGGCGGTGCTCGAACACGGCGCGGACCTGGGCATCGCGCACGACGGTGACGCCGACCGCTGCCTCGCGGTGGACGCCACGGGCGCCGCGGTGGACGGCGACCAGATCATGGCGGTCCTCGCGGTGGCCATGCACGAGACCGGCGAGTTGACCGAGAACACGCTGGTCGCGACCGTGATGAGCAACCTCGGCCTGCACCTGGCGATGCGCGAGCAGGGTGTGGCGCTGCGCACCACGGCCGTCGGCGACCGGTACGTGCTGGAAGAACTGCGGGCCGGCGGGTTCGCGCTCGGTGGCGAGCAGTCCGGCCACGTCGTGCTTCCCGGCCACGCCACGACCGGCGACGGCCTGCTCACCGCGCTGCGGCTGATGGGCCGGATGGCGGCCACCGGCTCCCCGTTGGCGTCGTTGGCCAAGGTCATGCGGCGGTTGCCGCAGGTGCTGATCAACGTGCGGGTGGCCGACAAGGCCACGGTGTGCGCGGCGGCCGACGTCGCGTCGGCGGTGGCGGCGGCCGAGGCGGAGCTCGGCGACACCGGCCGCATCCTGCTGCGCCCGTCGGGCACCGAGCAGCTGGTTCGGGTGATGGTCGAGGCGCAGAGCGAGGACCGAGCGCAGGCGGTGGCCGAGCGTTTGGCCGAACTTGTTGCTTCAATCCGGTGATCTTGTGATTTTGATCTCTCGTGGCGACGCGATCTGTGAGACCCTGCTCACATGGGTGCCATCGTTGTCGCCATGGTTGTCGGGCTCGTCGCTGTCGGGCTCGTCGTCGGTATCGTGATCTTCTCCGCGCTCGCGCTGGCCGGCATGAAAGCCGTCAACGCCGCGCACGAGAGCAGGTCGTGGTTCATCAACCGCAGGCGGAGCTGAGCACGAGCCATGCGCGGACAACTCTTCGGTGACCTGCTGATCGTCCTGGTGGTACCCCTGGTGCTCATGGTCCTGGGCGCATTCGTGTTCGCCGTCGTGCTGGCGCAGGGCTGGGGCCTGCCGTTGATCCTCGAGGGCGGCGTCCACTACTGACCGCCGGCTGAGCCCGCGCGGTGTGATCCGGGATCATTCGGTGCCGTGATCTCCATCGATCTGCGGCTCGTCGTTCTGCTGCTCGGCCTCCTGGCGGCCATCGGCCTCATGGTGGTCCTGATCGTGCTGTTCCGGGGGCGGCGCTGAACTTCGGCGTCGCCGACCCGTCGACGCGGTGCGCTCCGATAGGTTCGAGCCGAGCGATTGGAGGCCGTAGTGATCTTGTCGATCCTGATCGTGATCGTGCTGAGCGTGATCTTCGGTGCCGGTGGCGGCGCGGTCGTCGCGCTGATCATGAAGAGCAAGGCTCCTGCGCAGCAGCCGATGCCGCAGTTCCCGCCGCAACAACCGCAGCCGCCGATGCAGCAGCAGTTCCCGCCGCAGCAGGGCTTCGGGCAGCCGCCGCAGGGCCCTTACCAGCAGTGAATCCGCGACGGCGCGAAGAGGAGGAGCGGTGCATCTGATCATCGCACTGGTGGGCAGCCTGATCTTCGGCGGCGGCGCTGGTGCGCTGACGGCGATGCTGATCCTGAAGAGCGGCAGCGGCGCGCAGCGGCCCGCGCCGTTCCCGCAACAGGGCTTCACCCCGCAGCCGACGCAGGCGCCGCAGCAGCAGTTCCCGCCGCAGCAGGATTTCGGGCAGCCGCCGCAGGGGCCGTACCCGCCGCAGTGATCGACTTCTCGCTTCGCGGATGCAAGCACCTCGCCGGATCTGCCGTTTCGCCTCGGGGAACCTGTCAAGATGAGGAACCGGTGAGGCACACGTGCCGTCACACCCCTGGTGCGACGTGCGCGACAGGTCCGGTGAAGGGGGCACGATGAGTGGGGCGCAGACCTCGGGGACCGACATCTCGAAGGCGGCCAATGCGTTCTCCGACGGTGCCGGGTCACTCAAGGAGCAGGCCAAGAAGGCCACCGATACGAAGCTGACCGCGGAGAAGTTCGGCAAGAAGTTCCACGAGGCCGGCAAGGCCTACAAGGACGCGTTGGACAAACTGGGGAAGAACATCGAGTCGTTCGGCGAGCACGGCTCGAAGCTGTCCGAAGACTTCTCGGCGACCGCGAAGGAATACCAGGCCAGCGACGAATCGGGTGCCAACGAGGTCGGGAAGGTGCAGGCCTGATGGCGGACGAGAAGAAGGAAGAGGAAAGCAGCTTCGGCGAGGAGTTCGGTTCCGTCGTCGGCGGCATCCAGGGTGGCATCACCGGCCTGGTGGCGGGCCCGGCGGGCGCCGTGGCCGGCGCGAAGATCGGCTCGGAGGTCGGGGAAGCGGTCGGCGGGGCCGTGCAGGACGCGGGCGAATGGGTCGGTGAGACCGTCGCCGACGCAGGCAGCTGGCTGGTCGACAACGCGGGCGGCATCGCCGACACCGCGATGAGCATCGTCAACCCGGTCGGCGGCGCGCTTTTCGAGAAGATCACCGACGGCGGTTTCTCCGCGCTGCAGGAGAAGGCCAAGGCCGCCGAGGAGCGCAAGGGCAAGTTCGACGACGCCAAGAAGAAGCTCGAAGGCGGCGGCTCCGTCGGCACCTCCGACGAACTGCTCGACGACGGCAAGATGGGGTTGGACTTCTTCGAGAAGTTCCTGCCGCTGTACAAGGACTGGGCCGGCAAGGGCGCGGACTTCAAGGCCGACGTGGTCGAGCAGTACGACCAGCTCCGCGAGATCGACTTCGGCGCGTTCCGGGAGGACGCCGAGCGGCTGGGCGGCGTGCAGCAGGCGCTGCTGGACCAGAACGACTCGATGGGCCAGTCGTTCCAGGGCACCAGGCAGACCTGGCAGGGGAAGGCCGCCGAATCGGCCGAGGCCAAGGTCGGCAAGTACAGCCAGGCGGGCACGACGGTCACCAACGAGACCGAGAACATGGCCGGTGCCATCACCCCGGCCGTCGACGGCATCCAGCAGACCGTGCGCGAGTACGCGAAGTTCGTGCTGGAGCTGGGCAAAGAGATCAAGTGCGCGGGCAAGGACCCCGACGACACCAAGGACGAGATCCGCAAGGCGCGCGGCGACATCAATCTCGAGGACCTCAAGGACATCGGGATCGACGACATCTTCTCCGGTGCCTGGTCGATGATCAAGGACCAGGCGATCGGCCTGATCCTGGGCGGTCCGATCGGCGGGATGATCGGCCAGTTCTTCGGGGCCAAGGACGCCTGCGACCAGATCCGCCAGGGCCTGATCGACGACGCCAAGAAGTGGCTCGACGAGTCGTTCAAGCCCGAGATGGAGCAGAAGTACCAGTCCTTCAAGGACCAGAGCAAGTCCACTCAGGACGCCGTCCAGGCCTCGTACGACAAGATGCTGGAGGCCTCCAAGGTCAGCGACGACCCGTTCAAGGGTCTCGACGGCGACGGCGACGGCGGCGGCGGCGACAAGGGCGGCAACGGCACCGGCGGCGGTGGCAACGGAACCGGCGGCGGTGGCTCGGGCACCGGCGGTGGCGGCGGCGGTTCCGGCACCGGTGGTGGCGGCGGCGGTGGGGCGCCGGAGATGCCGGAACAGCCGGAGACGCCGAAGCCGCCGGAGATGCCGGGAATGGACGGCGGCGCCGGCGAGCAGGGCGAGCAGGAGAAGGTGACCCTCGGCGAGGGCGACGACGCGGTCACCGTGCAGAAGCCCGGCCCCGACGGCAAGACGCAGGTCGAGCTGATCGGCCCGGACGGCAAGCCGAAGACCTACGAGGTCGACTTCGGCCCGGCGGGCGGCGCTCCCGGCGGGGGCGCGGCCGACGGCGTGCAGACGATGCCCGCGCCGGGTGGGGCGCCGGGGCAGCCGCCGGTCGGCGGGCCGCCCGGTGGCGAAGGCCCGACCCAGGTGAAGGCGGGCGAGGACGGCAAGGCCGTGATCAAGGAGGGCGACCGCACCATCACGCTGGAGCGGACGCCGGACGGCCAGGTCAAGGTCAACATCGACAACGGCGGCGGGCAGCCGCCGCTGAACCAGACGATCGACTTCGGCAGCGACCCGAAGTCGCCGATCGACGCCGAGCGCATCGGGACCATGCCCGCCGACGCGGGCGGGCTCCGTCCGCCGGAGACCGGCATGCCCGCGCCCGACGCAGGCACGGGAACTCCGGAGAACGTGCGGACGATGCCCGCGGACATCGGTTCGCCGATGCCCGCACCGGACATGGGCGGCGGTCCGATGCCCGCGCCGGACATGGGTGCTCCGATGCCCGCGCCGGATCTCGGGGCTCCGATGCCCGCTCCCGACGCCGGATTCGGCACCACGATGCCCGCTTACGACACCGGGGTGGGCACCATGCCCGCGGCGGATCCGGGCTTCGGCGCGCCCGCCTTCGGCGGCGGTGTCGGCACCATGCCCGCGTTCGACACCGGTGCCGGTGCTCCGGCGGCCACCGAGGCCGCGTCGGCGGGTGCCCCGGCGTCCACCGCGCCGCAGTCGGCTGGCATGAGCTCGTTCAGCAGCCTGGGCGAAGGGGTGCAGAACTCGTTCGGCAGCGCCTCCGGCCAGCTCTTCGGCGGCCAGGACCAGCCCGGCATGCCCGGCGGCTCCGACCAGCACGGATCGACCGGCCTCGCCTCGCTGTCGTCGTCCGCCGGCGACTCCGCCAGCGGCAGCCCGCAGGGTGCCACCGGCCTGTCGTCGCTGGGCGACCCGGGTGGTGCCGGGCAGGGCCAGTCCGGACCGCAGAGCGGCCAGGGGGGCAACCAGAGCGCCGCCATGGGCGGCGGGATGATGGGCGGCATGGGCGCGATGGGCGGCGGCCACGGCGCTCAGCAGGGCGGCGACCAGGAGCGGACCAACGACAGTCCGTGGCGCACCCAGGGCCAGCTCTTCGACGACGGGGTCGATGCCTCCGGAATGCGGTTCCGGTCGGTCCTGGGCGAAGACCGGGATAGGTGAGCGTGATGGTTCTGATCAACCAGCAGGTCGCGGACGAGATCGCGACCCTGGTCGCGCGGCACCGCTACGGCGTCGAGGACAGCATGGATGCGGTCCGCGCCGCGGAAGCCGCGTCGGCGCAGAAGAACGAGGAGATCAAGGCGGCCGCGGACGAGCGCAAGCAGGAGCTCGTCGAGAAGGCCGCCAACGCCCAGCCGCCGGAGGAGGACAAGCCGCGGAACGACTGGGCGGGCAAGCGGAACGAGCAGAGCAACGAGATCAGCCTCGGGGGCGACGACGAGTTCGAGGAGGAGCAGCAGCCGGCCGCCCGGCACACGCCTCCTCCCGCACCGCCACCGCCGCCTCCGGCGGCGCCGAAGCCGGCACCGCGCCGGCGGGCGGCGTTCGACGATGACGACGACTACGAGAACCAGAGCTGGTTGAGGTAGCGCCGAAGCGAAGCCCGGGCCGGGTGCGGCCCGGGCTTTCGCGTCGTCTCGAGCCGGGCCGGGTCGAGATCGGACTCCGCCCGGCCGAGCGAGCGTTCCTTGAAAATCCCTGCGCACCAAAGGTTTCGTACCGCCGTGCCGGTTCGGCGGCGGATTCGTCCAAACTAGACGGTGCCCGTGATCGGGTGATCGCTTCGGGTGGTCGCCTATTCTTTCCGGGTGAATCCGCAACAGCCCGACCCGTCGGGGCAGCCGCAGTACCAGCCCCAGCAGCCGCCGGCTCCGCAGAACCCGCAGGGACAGCCTGTTCCGCAGGCCGGGCAGCCCGTTCCGCCGCCCGGACAGCCGGTTCCCCAGGCGGGGCAACCGTTTCCGCAGCCCGGGCAGGCTGTTCCGCCGCCGGGACAGCCGTTTCCGCAGCCCGGTTACCCGGTTCCGCCGCCGCCGAAGAAGAAGAGCCGCGTCGGCTGCATCCTGGCCGTCATCCTGGTCTCCATTCCGATGCTCCTGATCGGGCTCGTCGGCGGTGGCTACCTCTACTTCCGGCACCAGCACGTCACCGAGCCGGCCGGGCAGGCGCCGAGCGGCGAGCCGATGGTCTCCGAATGCGACCTGCTGAGCGAGAAGACGCTGCGCGACCTGCACACCACGAACTTCGTCAGCGGCGCCGTCGGCGAAACCAGCTTCACCTGCATGTGGCGCCCGACGAAGGGCAAGGACGGCACCAACGAGCGCTACCTGGACATCAACGTCGCCGACTACGCCGACTACTCCGAGCCGACCGAGGAAGCCGAGTCGAACTACGACTACGAGCGGCAGAACGTGCCTCCGGGGGCGACGCGGATCACCGACGTTTCCGGCCCGTGGGACGCCGGTTACCTGGTCGGGGACGGGGAGTTGGCCGCGGCGGAGCTGGTCTTCCGCAAGGGCACCAAGGTCGTGAGCCTCAGCTACGACGGGACCGACAAGTCCTACGGCCTGGAGGACGGCCGGATGCCGATCGAGGAGGCGGAAGCCGCCGCGAAGAAGGTCGCCGAGGAGATCGCGCCGAAGCTGTGAGTCACGCCGCGGCGAGGTCGCCGCGGCTGTGCTCGTGATCGATGCGGCTGCCGCCGATGTCGGCGGTCAGCAGCGCCTCGCCGCGCCGGTCGCCGGCCAGCGTGCGGAGGAAGAACGCGGTGAGCAGGGCCTTCGTGACGCGCTGCGTCGCGTACTCGGGCTTGCCGTGCAGCAGCAGCTGGGTCCAGTGCCGTCCCTCGGTGAAGCCGAGGTGGCTGGCCTTCTTCACCGTCCGCAGCTGCACCGGGCCGCCCCAGGCCCGGGCGATCGGCTCGGCGTTGGCCACCGGCGGCGCCAGCAGGTCCTGGCCCGCGGCGATGTGCAGGCCGGGCACCTCGACGCGGCTCGCGGTCTCGAACGCCGACGGCATGGTCTCGGCGGCGGCCAGCGTCGCGACCGAGCGGATCCGCGGGTCGTCGGCCGCCGCGAGCACCGCGCAGCCGCCGCCCATGGCGTGCCCGGCGACCCCGAGCCGCTTCTCGTCGACGCTGATCTCGCCCTCGCCGAGCCGGACGCCGACGCAGATGTCCAGCGCGGTCCGCAGGTCCGCGGCGAACAGCCGGTGCGATGCGAACGCGCCGCGCTGCGAGCCGGGCGCGGCGACCACGATGCCCCACGACGCGAGGTGCCGGAGCAGGCCGAGGTACCGCCGGGGCGGCTGGAGCCAGCCGTGCCCGAACGCGACCGCCGGCAGGCCGAGCCCGCTGCGCGGCGTGCAGACGATGCCGGGCAGCCCGACGAGGGCGAGGTCACCGTGCAGGACGTCGTGCGGTCCGCGGCGGGACAGCTCTTGGAACGCGTTCTTCGCGGAAGGGGCCTTCTTGGCAGTGCGCGCCATGGTCAGCAACCGTAGCGGACCTGCTCATGCGCGCGCGGTAGCCGCCACGGGAGGGGTTCGCCGTTCCGGCTGACGCGAACAGGTTCAGACCATGTGGAGTAGCTACGCTGGGCCGAGTGTGCGGCATCGTTGGTTACGTAGGACATCGCCAGGCGCTCGAGGTCGTCCTCGGCGGACTCCGGCGACTCGAGTACCGGGGTTACGACTCGGCCGGGGTTGCGCTGCTCGACGGCGAGGGCGGCCTCGCGGTGGAGCGCGCCGCGGGCGCGCTGTCGAACCTGGAGAAGCGCCTCGCCGAGGTCGACGGCAGCAAGTTCGCAGGTCACAGCGGCATGGGGCACACCAGGTGGGCGACCCACGGCGCGCCGACCGACCGCAACGCCCACCCGCACCGCGACGCCAGCGGCCAGGTCGCGGTGGTGCACAACGGCATCATCGAGAACTTCGCCGCGCTGCGCGCCGAGCTGGAAGCGGCGGGCATCGAGATGGCCAGCGACACCGACACCGAGACGACGGCGCACCTGGTCGCCGCCGCCTACGACGACGGCCCGACCGCCGGTGACCTGACCGCCAGCGTGTGCGCGGTCGCCCGGCGCCTGGAGGGCGCCTTCACCCTGGTCGTCACGCACGCCGCCGAGCCCGGCAAGATCGTGGCCGCCCGCCGGTCGTCGCCGCTGGTCGTCGGGGTCGGCGAGGGCGAGCACTTCCTCGCCTCCGACGTCGCCGCGTTCATCGAGCACACCCGCGACGCCGTGGAGCTCGGCCAGGACCAGGTGGTCACCATCACCCGTGACGGCTACCGGGTGACCGACTTCTCCGCCGCGGACGTCGAGGCCAAGCCGTTCACCGTGGACTGGGACCTCTCGGCCGCCGAGAAGGGCGGCCACGACTACTTCATGCTCAAGGAGATCGAGGAGCAGCCCGAGGCGCTGGAGAACACGCTGCGCGGGCACTTCTCCGGCGGCGGCATCGTGCTCGACGAGCTGCGGCTCACCGAGCAGGACCTGCGGGACATCGACAAGGTCTTCGTGGTCGCCTGCGGCACCGCCTACCACTCCGGGCTGCTCGCCAAGTACGCCATCGAGCACTGGTGCCGGGTGCCCGTCGAGGTCGAGCTGGCCAGCGAGTTCCGCTACCGCGACCCGGTGCTGGGGCGGGACACGCTGGTGGTGGCGATCTCCCAGTCCGGCGAGACCGCCGACACGCTGGAGGCGGTGCGGCACGCGCGCACCCAGCGGGCGCGGGTGCTGGCGATCTGCAACACCAACGGCGCGCAGATCCCGCGCGAGTCGGACGCGGTGCTCTACACCCACGCCGGGCCGGAGATCGGCGTCGCGGCGACCAAGACGTTCCTGGCGCAGGTGGCGGCGAACTACCTGGTCGGGCTGGCCCTGGCGCAGGCGCGCGGCACGAAGTACTCCGACGAGGTGGCGCGGGAGTTCGCGGAGCTGTCGGCGATGCCCGACGCGGTGCACCGCACGCTGTCCACGGTGGAGCAGGTGCGGGAGCTGGGCCGGGAGCTCGCCGACGCGAAGGCGGTGCTGTTCCTGGGGCGGCACGTCGGCTACCCGGTGGCGCTGGAGGGCGCGCTCAAGCTCAAGGAGCTCGCGTACATGCACGCGGAGGGCTTCGCGGCGGGTGAGCTCAAGCACGGGCCGATCGCGCTGATCGAGGAGGGCCTGCCGGTGGTCGTGGTGATGCCGTCGCCGAAGGGGCGGGCGTTGCTGCACTCCAAGCTGGTCTCCAACATCCGCGAGATCCAGGCGCGCGGCGCCCGGACGATCGTGATCGCCGAGGAGGGCGACGACGAGGTCCGGCCGTTCGCGGACGAGCTGGTCACCATCCCGGCGGTGCCGACGCTGCTGCAGCCGCTGGTGTCGACGGTTCCGCTGCAGGTGCTGGCGGCGGAGATCGCCCGGGCCCGCGGCTACGACGTCGACAAGCCCCGGAACCTGGCCAAGTCCGTCACCGTCGAGTGATTCTCGCCGGGCCCCGAGCCCGGATCGGCGTTTCTGACGGCAATCCGGCCGTGGGTCTTCTGGGCTGCTAGCGCGACCCGGAAGGCTCACGGCCGGAGTCGTCAGCGGAAACCGCGCGGCTTGCCGGAAGATCGGATGCCGACGGGCCGCGCGAGGCAGACTGTGCGGCGATCGCCGACTGCGAGGAGGACGCGATGCACGGAGTGTGGACGCCCGACCAGATCCGCGCCGCCGAGCAGCGGCTTTTCACCAGGACACCGGAGCCCGCGGTGATGCGCCGTGCCGCGTACGCCGTCTCGGTCCACACCGCGCGGGTCCTCACCGAGTTCACCGGCGGCGTCGCCGGTCGCCACGTCACGCTGCTCGTCGGCGCCGGCAACAACGGCGGCGACGCGCTGTGGGCCGGGGCGTTCCTCCGGCGCCGCGGGGTCGGCGTCACGGCGGTGCTGCTCGCCCCGGAGCGGGCGCACGCCGCGGGCCTCGCCGCGCTGCGGCGAGCCGGCGGCCGTGCGGTCCCGGCGGAGGGTGCGAGCCCGGACACCGCGGGGATCGGGGCGGAGTCCGCGGATGCGGTGGAGCGCGCCGATGTGGTGATCGACGGGATCGTCGGCCTGTCCGCGCGCGGTCCGCTGCGGCCGGTGGCGGCGGAGCTGGTGCGCCGGGTCGAGGTGCCGATCGTCGCGGTCGACCTGCCCAGCGGCGTCGATCCGGTCACCGGCGCGGTCGATGGCCCGGCGGTGCTGGCCGACGTCACGGTGACCTTCGGCGGGCGCAAGCCCTGCCACGTGCTGGGCGCCGGCGCGGTGCACTCCGGGGACGTCGAGGTGATCGACATCGGACTGGCCGACGACCTGCCCGATCCCGAGCTCTACCTGCTGCAGGACGCCGAGATCGGCGCGGGCTGGCCGGTTCCGGGCCCGACCGACGACAAGTACAGCCAGGGCGTGGTCGGGGTCGCCGCCGGATCGGCGACCTACCCCGGCGCGGCGGTGCTGGCCAGCGGGGCGGCGGTGCAGGCGACCGCGGGCATGGTGCGCTACGCCGGTCCCGCCGCGGACGTGGTGCGCACGCACTGGCCGGAGGTGGTGGCGACCGGTTCCGTCAGCGACGCCGGGCGCGTGCAGGCGTGGGCGGTGGGGCCGGGCATCGGCACCGGGGCCAGCGGCCGCGACGTGCTGCGGCACGTCCTGGATTCCGGGCGACCGGTGTGCGCGGACGCCGACTCGATCACGCTGTTCGCCAACGACAGCACGCTGTGGGACGCGCGCGATCCGGATGCGCCGCTGGTGCTGACGCCGCATGCGGGCGAATTCGCGCGACTGGCAGGTGGGGAACCCGGCGAGGACCGGGTCACCGCGGCGCGGGACGTCGCCGCGCGCTTCGACGCGGTGGTGCTGCTCAAGGGCAACACCACGATCGTCGCCGCGCCCGACGGCCGGGTGCTCGTCAACGACTCGCGGCACGCCTGGCCGGCGACGGCGGGCTCCGGCGACGTGCTCACCGGGTTGATCGGCGCGCTCCTGGCCAGCGGTGTGGAGCCGTGGCTGGCCTGCGGCTACGCGGCGCACGTCCACGCCCTCGCGGCCGACCTCGCCGCGCACGGCGCCCCGGCCCGGAACCCCGAGGAGGTCGGCGCCCCGATCGGGGCCTCTGCGCTGCTCGCGGCGGTCCCCACGGCGATCCGAAAGGTCCGCGAAGCGGCGCTGTCCTGAGCCGCTGAGCGGCCCGCCGTCAAGGGCCTTGGTGAGCTGCGAAAACACTGCCGTGTTCGCGGCCGGGGCCGTGCGAGGCGGTGTCCGATTCCGCCTAGAATCGGACATGTCAGAAGCATTGCTCCGGATCGTGGAAGTTCTCCCGTGGTGAGCGGGGAGATTTCGGCGGACGTTCATGTTCGGCGGGGTCGGTTTCGCGGCGGTGCGATGCGGCCGATCGGGGAGGGTGCCGGGCTCCGGTACCTCGAGAGGGGCATCGGAGTGGTGTGCGACCATGTGCCTGCCATGAGTGACCAGCCCGCGTACCGCGCCGACCTGCGCATCGACGTCGACGCGATCCGCCACAACGTGAGGGTGCTCTCGGCGCGTGCCCGCGATTCGGGTGCCCGCACGATGGCCATCGTGAAGTCCGACGGCTACGGTCACGGCGCCCTGACGGTCGCCGCCGCCGCCCTAGAATCGGGCGCGGACCAGATCGGCGTCGCCTCCATCGGGGAAGCCCTGAAGCTGCGCGCCGGCGGCATCACCGCCCCGGTGCTGTGCTGGCTCTACGTCGAGGACGACGACTTCGGCCCGGCCGTCGCCGCGGACATCGAGCTCTCCGCCGCCTCGCAGGAAAGCCTGCGCCGGATCGTCGGCGCGGCCGAGCAGCAGGGCCGCGTCGCCCGCGTGCACCTCAAGATCGACACCGGGCTGTGCCGCAACGGCTGCCCGGCCGAGCTGTGGCCCGCGCTGGTGGAGGACGCGGCGAAGGCCGAGGCGGACGGGCACGTCGAGGTCGTGGCGGTGTGGTCGCACCTGGCGTGCGCCGACGAGCTCGACCACCCCTCGATCGACCGCCAGGCCGAGCGCTTCGGCCTGGCCTACGAGCAGGCGCGGTCGGCGGGGCTGAACCCGATCCGGCACCTGGCGAACTCGGCGGCCGTGCTGACCCGCCCCGACCTGCACTTCGAGCTGGTCCGGCCGGGCATCGCGGTCTACGGCCTGGATCCCGTTCCGCAGCACGGGGATCATGACCTGCGCCCGGCCATGACCTTCCGTTCCTCGGTGACGTCGACCAAGCGCATCGCGGCGGGGGAGAGCGTCTCCTACGGGCAGCATTGGACGGCCGAGCGGCCGACGAACATCGCGCTGGTGCCGGTCGGCTACGCCGACGGCGTGCCGCGCACCCTGTCGGGCCGGATGTCGGTGTGGCTGGCCGGGAAGCGGCGGCCGGTGGTCGGCCGGGTGTGCATGGACCAGCTGGTGGTGGACCTCGGCGACGACCAGGTCGCGGACGGTGCCGAGGTGCTGCTGTTCGGGCCCGGCGACCGGGGCGAGCCGACGGCCGCCGAGTGGGCCGACACGATCGGCACGATCCACTACGAGATCGTCACCGGCATGTACCGGCCGCGGGTCACGCGCACCGTCGTCGACGCGCTCGTGAGCGTTGATTCCGGTTCTTACCGGAACGACCACTCACGACAGGGGCTGCCGTGAAGCCGGTCTGGCAGGCGCTGGCCTGGACGAGCGGGGTGCTCGGCGCCGCGATCACCGGCGCCGCGGTCGGCGTCGCCGCGCGCAGCTCGCGGATCGCCGCGCAGCGCAAGGCCGACGACCCCCACGCCGACGAGCCGCTCGGCAGGCTTCGCCCGGACCGGCAGTCCACTGTGGCCGCCGACGACGGGGTTCCGCTGTCGGTGCAGGAGATCGGGCCCGCCGACGGCGGCGAGGCGGAGCTGACCGTGGTGCTCGTGCACGGCTTCGCGCTCGACTCCCGCTGCTGGCACTTCCAGCGCCGCGACCTGCCCGAGCTCACCGAGCCGCGGGTCCAGCTGGTGCTGTTCGACCACCGCAGCCACGGTCGTTCCGGCCACTCCGCCAAGCGCAACAGCACGATCGACCAGCTCGGCAGGGACTTGGACGCGGTGCTGCGCTCGGCGGCGAGCCGGGGTCCGATCGTGCTCGTCGGGCACTCGATGGGCGGCATGTCGATCATGGCGCTCGCCGAGCAGCGCCCCGAGCTGTTCCGCGACCGGGTCCGCGCGGTCGCCCTGATCGGCACCTCCGCCGGCGCGGTCGGCGCGTCCGGGCTGCCCCGGCCGTGGCTGCACCGAGCCAATCCGGTGCCGCGCGGGCTCGCGCTGCTCGCGGACTTCCAGCCGGAGCTGGTGGAGCGCACCCGGCGGCTCGGCGACAAGCTGACCTGGACGCTGGTGCGCAACCTGTCCTTCGGGGATCGCGACATCTCGCCGAAGATCGTGGACCTGATGGCCGAGATGATCGGCGCGACCACCGTCGAGGTGGTGACCGACTTCCTGGAGACGATCAGCCTGCACGACCGCAAGAAGGCGCTGGCGGCGCTGCGGACCTGCGAGGTGCTGGTGCTCACCGGCGACGCCGACCGGGTCACGCCGTTCTCGCCGCACGCCGAGGTGCTCGCCGCGGAACTGCCGGGCGCGACGCTGGTGCGCGTCGAGGGCGCCGGGCACCCGGTGATGCTGGAGCGACCGGAGCTGGTCACCGAGGAGTTGATCGCGCTGATCCGGCGGGCAGTTGGAGGAGGAAGCGGAGAGGTGACCGGGAGTTGAGCCCTGCACTGCAGACCGTCGAGCTGCCGGCGGAGTCCGACACGTTGGAGTTCGGCCGCCGGCTGGGAGCCGTGCTGCGCGCCGGCGACCTCGTGCTGCTGGACGGGCCGCTGGGCGCCGGGAAGACCGTGCTGGCGCGGGGGATCGCCGCGGGCATGGGCGTCACCGGCTCGGTGACCTCGCCGACGTTCGTGATCGCGCGGGTGCATCGGCCGGAGTCCGGCGACGGCCCGGCGCTGGTGCACGTCGACGCCTACCGGCTGGGCGGGTTGGACGAGATCGACGACCTCGACCTGGACACGGACCTGACGGATGCCGCGGTGGTCGTCGAGTGGGGCGAGGGGCTCGCGGAGCGGCTCGCCGATGCGTACCTGCTGCTGCGGATCCGCCGCCGGGACGACGACGTCCGCGAGATCACCCTAGAGCCGCACGGCGAACCCTGGGAACCGCGGCTGGGCGAGCTCGCTGCTCGATGACGGATTTCCTGGCCGGGATCCCCGGCCCGCTCGCGCTCGTCGTCGTCGCGGTGCTGCTGTTCGCCGAATCCGGCCTGCTGATCGGGGTTTTCCTGCCGGGGTCGGGCACCGTGCTGGCGCTCGGCTGGCTCGCCGGGCAGGGCGTCGTGGCGGTGTGGCTGGCCGCGGTCTGCGCCTTCGGCGCGACGGCTTTGGGCTGCCAGCACGGGTACTTCCGCGGCCGCCGGGACGGTTTGCTGCGGCGGCAGCTGGTCAAGCGCTTCGGCGAGCAGCGGTTCGCGCGCGCGGAGTCAGCTTTGGACGGACGCGCGGAGGTGACGGTGGCGGCGTCGCAGTGCTTCGCCGTGGTGCGGACGCTGGTGCCCCGGCTGGCGGGGCACGCCAAGGTCACCCACCTGCGGTTCACGATCTGCAACGTGCCGGTGGCGGCGGCCTGGGCGACGACGCTGGTGCTGCTCGGCGCCTGGTCGGGCGAGGCCTACGAGCAGGTGCAGGCGACGGTGGGCCTGCTGGGGCTGCCGCTGCTCGGCATCGCCGCGGTGCTGGTGCTGGCGGTGTGGTGGCTCCGCCGCCGCAAGCAGCTCCGCCAGGTCTCGCAAGTGCCTTCGCCGCTTGCCGGACCTGTCTCAACCTCGTCTCAGCCGCCCGTCGGTCAACGCGAGACCTCGGACTGACGCAGTTTCAATTGAAACTGGACCCCAGTTTCAATTGAAACTGCCAGGTGCACCAGCCAGATGGTGCTGGATTCGGCGGTTTCCGTTGAAACCGTGGCGGATCAGGCCGTGTTGCTGACGCTGAGCTCGGCCGACAGGTCGTTGGCCAGGCGTTTCATCAGCGGGATGACCTCGTCCGTCGAGATCCGCGTCATCCGGCCCTCCGGGCCGGAGATCGAGATCGCCGCGCCCGCCGGCGCTCCCGGCACGGCGACGGCGTAGCAGCGCACGCCGACCTCCTGCTCGCCGTCGTCCAGCGCGTAGCCCTGCTGGCGGATGCGGCCCAGCTCCTCCTGCATCGCCTCGACCGTGATGATGGTGCGCTCGGTCTGCGGGTGCATCGTCGTGCGGGAGAGCAGCTGCGTCACCGTCTCCGGCGGCATGGTGGCCATGACGGCCTTGCCGACGGCCGTGGCGTGCGCGTCGACCCGGCGGCCGACCTCGGTGAACATCCGCATGGAGTGCTGCGAGGGGACCTGCGCGACGTAGACGATCTGCTCGCCGTCGAGCACCGCCATGTTGGACGTCTCGCCGGTGGCGTCGGTGAGCTCGGCGAGGTACGGGCGGGCCCAGGAGCCGAGCGCGCGGCTGGCGGTCTCGCCGAGCCGGATCAGCCGGGGCCCGAGCGCGTAGCGGCGCGAGGGCTGCTGGCGGGCGTAACCGTTGCTCACCAGCGTGCGGATGATGCGGTGGATCGTCGGGAGCGGCAGGCCGGACTTCTCGGCGAGCTCGGACAGTGCGACTTCACCGCCGGCGTCGGCCATCAGTTCCAGGAGCTCGAAGGTGCGTTCGACCGACTGCACCCCTCCGCCCTGAGTCGCCCGCTGCGGGCCAGTGGTCATCGCAGAACTCCCTTTCCACTGTGCTGGCTGAGCAGAGTCTAGTCCGTGGCGGGTGCGCCAGCTCATGTTGCTTCGAACGCTATATGGAAACTAACATCCACGATGCAGAAAACATAACGGGCGTACCGCTAGCGGAACGGCCGCCGCGCGCCTCGTCGGGTGCGCGACAGTCCGCCACGCGGCAAGGTGAGCCAACAAAGCCACCGTCTTGAACCCGGCAGCAGAAAGAGGTGGACTTCCCATGTCCGAAACCCCAGCAGGAGTGCAGGTGCTCGGCGGTGCCGTCGAGCGCGGGGACGAGATCCTCACCAAGGAAGCGCTCGAGTTCGTCGCCGGTCTGCAGCGCGCCTTCGGCGCCCGCCGCGACGAGTTGCTCGCCCGCCGCAAGGAGCGCCGCGCCGAGGCCACCGCCAAGGGGCGGCTGGACTTCCTGGAGGAGACCCGGCACATCCGCGAAGGCGACTGGCAGGTGGCCGCGCCGCCGGCCGACATCGCCGACCGCCGCGTCGAGATCACCGGCCCGACCGACCGCAAGATGGCCATCAACGCGCTGAACTCCGGCGCGCGCGTCTGGCTCGCCGACCTCGAGGACGCCAACACCCCGCACTGGCGCAACGTGGTCTCCGGCCAGGTCAACCTCTACGACCTGGTGCGCAAGCAGATCGAGCTGACCACGCCCGAGGGCAAGCACTACAAGCTGCGCGACGACGTCAAGCACGCCGTTCCGCTGGTGCGCCCCCGCGGCTGGCACTTCGACGAGAAGCACATCCTGGTCGACGGCAAGCCGGTGGTCGCCGCGTTCGTCGACTTCGGCCTGCACTTCTTCCACAACGCCAAGGAACTGATCAGCCGCGGCAGCGGGCCGTACTTCTACCTGCCGAAGATGGAGAGCCACCTCGAGGCGCGGCTGTGGAACGACGTGTTCACGCACGCCCAGCAGGAGCTCGGCGTCGCGCACGGCTCGGTGCGCGCCACGGTGCTGATCGAGACCTACCCGGCCGCGTTCGAGATGGAGGAGATCCTCTACGAGCTGCGCGACCACTCCGCCGGCCTCAACGCGGGCCGCTGGGACTACCTGTTCAGCGTGATCAAGACCTTCCGCGACTCGGACAAGTACATCCTCCCGGACCGCAACTCGGTGACCATGACCGCGCCGTTCATGCGCGCCTACACCGAGCTGCTGGTGCGCACCTGCCACAAGCGCGGCGCGTTCGCGATCGGCGGCATGGCCGCGTTCATCCCCACCAAGGACCCGGCCACCAACGAGGCCGCGATGGGCAAGGTGCACGACGACAAGAAGCGCGAGGCCGGCGACGGCTTCGACGGCTCCTGGGTCGCCCACCCCGGCCTGGTGCCGATCTGCTTCGAGGAGTTCGACGCGGTGCTGGGCGACAAGCCCAACCAGATCGACCGCACCCGCGACGAGGTCTCGGTGACCGCCGACCAGCTGCTGTCGGTGGCCGACACCCCCGGTGAGAAGACCATCGAGGGCCTGCGCGCCGCGGTCGACGTCGGCGTCCGCTACATCGTGTCGTGGCTGGGCGGCAACGGCGCGGCGGCGATCCACAACCTGATGGAGGACGCCGCGACCGCCGAGATCTCGCGTTCGCAGATCTGGCAGTGGCTGCACAACAGCGTGGTGCTGGCCGGTGGCGAGCAGGTCACCGCGGACCTGGTCCGCGAGGTGCTGGCCGACACCGAGAAGCAGCTGCGGTCCGAAGACGGCTTCCCGGTCGACAACCTGGGCCGGGCCGTCGAGCTGTTCGAGCAGGTGGCGGTGGCCGACGAGTTCGTCGACTTCCTGACACTGCCCGCCTACGAAGAGATCGACTGAGTACGGAAAGGCCGCGGTGAGCCTGGGGTCGTGAGCGTTTTTGGTCGCTGCAGCGGCCGAAAGCACTCACGGCCCCCTCGCCGTAGCCGAACTGGGCAGCCGGGGACGCCTCCCGGCTGCCGGACGAAGGGAGCGCAAGTGGCCAGAACCTCGCTGGAATCCACCGAGATCGCGAAGCGGCTCGCCCGCCTGTCCGAGGTGGACAAGCACATCGCCCGCACGTACCCGGGCGCGAGCGCGGCCCGCCAGCCGGTGCACACCTGCTACGTGCCGGCGAGCAAGGTCGACGCCGACACGGTGCGGCAGTGGGGACGGGAGGCGCTGGCCGCGCTCGACCGGGACGCCGCCCGGCCCGAGGACCTCGTCGAGATCCTCGGCCTGGACGAGCAGATCGCCCGGGCCGTGCACCCGCGGGTGCGGGCGAAGCTGCAGAACTCGCCGGTCGAGGACCTGCGCATCGACTTCGAGGACGGCTACGGGCGGCCCGGTGACGACGTCGAGGACGCCGACGCCGAGCGGACCGCCGGGGTGGTCGCCGGGTGGCTGCGCGACGGCGTGGAGCCGGCGAACTTCGGCCTGCGGGTGAAGTCCTTCGACACCCCGGAGCTGCGCGCCCGCTCGGTTCGCACGCTGGACGTCTTTCTCACCGCGTTGTTGCAGCAGTGGGGCAGCCTGCCCGCCGGATTCGTGCTCACCTTCCCGAAGGTCGTCGACGTCGCGCAGGTCGAGGTCTTCGTCGAGCTGCTGGAGCTCTTCGAGCAGCAGCTGGGCATGCCGGAGAAGTCGCTGCGCTTCGAGATCCAGGTGGAGACCACGCAGTCCATCGTGGACTCGTACGGTCGCTTCGCGCTGCCGCTGTTCCTGCGGGCAGGAGCCGGCCGGGTCACCGGGCTGCACTTCGGCACCTACGACTACACGGCGAGCTGCGGGCTGACCGCCGCGCACCAGCACCTCGCGCACCGAGCCTGCGACTTCGCGCGGCACGCGATGCAGGTGTCCGCCGCGGGCACCGGGGTGTTCCTGTCCGACGGCTCGACGAACGTGCTGCCGGTCGGCGACCAGGTGCACTACGGCTGGCGCACCCACTACGAACTCACCCGCCGGTCCCTGGAGCACGGCTTCTACCAGGGCTGGGACCTGCACCCGGCGCAGCTGGTGACGCGGTACGCGGCGGTGTTCGCGGCGTTCCGCGACTCGGCTCCGGCGGAGGCGGCGCGGCTGTCGGCGTACGTGTCGGCCAGCGGCAGCGCGGTGCTGGACGAGCCGGCGACGGCGCGAGCGCTGGCGGCGTCCTTCGTGCGGGCGCTGGACAACGGCGCGATCGACGCGGACGAGGTCAAGGAGATGACGGGCCTGGCGGAACCGGAGATCCGCAAGCTCGGCCGCCTCTAGGCCGGTAGGCCGCCGGTCCCCGGCACCGGCGGCCCTCATCGCGTCAGCCGCCGTAGGTCGCGGCGAAGGGCTGCGATACGTCTGCGTTGCCCGCGAAGCCGGTCACCATCAGCCGCCCGTCGTCCAGCACTGCGCCACCATTCGTCGAGACCCCCATGCCCTGCGGGCCTGAGGGGCCCGGCACTCGTTGCCAGTTCGTGCCGTCGTGCCGGAGGACGCATGGGCCGTCCGGGGCGTATCCGATCGCCCAGAGGACGTCCGGCCCCTGCGTGATCTCCCTGAGGCGGCATTGCTCGTTCGGCGTCTCGACCGCGGACCACCTGGTGCCGTCCCAATGCGCGACGAACGGGTACGACTCGCGATCCGAGGAACGGTCGCCGACCGCCCACACGTCGTCGGGCGCCACCGCCAGCACGTCTTCCAGGCTCACCCACCATCCCGGGACTTCCAGCGACGGGGACTCCTGCCACTGCCGACCGTCCCAGTGCAGTGCGGCGCCCGCCGTGCGGGCCTGATCCCCGGTGCCGACGCCTTTCAGCCCGACTGCCCAGATGTCGTTCGCCTCCGTGCCGCCGATGCCGTAGAGCATTCCGCCGATCTGCGGCACCGGAACTTCCGCCCACTCGTCGCCGTTCCAGCGCTGGACCGTGTTCCGCCCGCCTTCACCGTCCAGCTCCGGCATGAGCCCGGTGGTCCACACGTCATCGGGGTCAATCGCGGACACGTCGAACAGCTGGGTGTCGACTTCCGGCGGCGCGACCACCGGGACTTCCCGCCACTCCGCGCCGTTCCAGTGCATCGACTTGCCGTCGCCGACCACCCAGACGTCGTCGCGGCCGACCACCGTCGCCGCGTTGGTCCGCCCGATGTCCGGCGTCGGCACCTGCTCCCAGCCCTGCTCGCCGCGGCGGAACGCCAGGGTGTGCAGGTCCGGGTCCTGCTCGCGGTTCAGGACGCCGAACGACCACGCCTCGCCATCGCCTGCGGCCGCGCTCTGCAGCACTGCGTCGGCCGGTTGTGCTGGGAACGGTTCTTCCGTCCAGGCTCCCGCAGCCGAGGCGGGTTGCCCCAGCAGGAGAGCGGTCGTCGCGGCAGCGCCCGCGATTCCCAGATGCTTCACTCGGTGCCTCCTTCATCGGATTGACATCCGGTTGTCCGCACGGGGCCCGAAAACGGTTCACGCACCCGGCGTCGGGTGTCAGGAACCGTGGGGAGTCGAGTCCGGCGTCGGCGCACGGGTCCTTCGGCGTGTCGGGGTCCGACACGCCGGAGGCTGTGGAGAACTTCCGCAATTTCAATGGAAATCGGACCTTCGATTTCCATTGAAATTGCGGGACCCCGGATGCGGTCGGCGCCGGGGCAGGGGTTGAAAGTCGGTGTTCGGTGTGAGCGGATGGGTACGGATCCGGCGGCGTGGAGGAGCGTGGTGATGGAGATCAGGGGTGCGGTGCTGCAGGAATGCGGTCGGCCTGGGCCGTGGGAGCGGTCGCGGCCGCTCGCCGTCACCGAACTCGACCTCGACTCACCCGGGCCGGGCGAGCTGCTCGTGCAGCTGGAGGCCGCCGGGGTCTGCCACTCCGACCTGTCCGTTGTGGACGGAAACCGGGTGCGCCCGGTGCCGATGCTGCTCGGGCACGAGGCCTGCGGCCGGGTCACCGAGGTCGGTGCCGACGTCACCGATCTCGCCGTCGGGCAGCGCGTCGTCCTGTACTTCGTGCCGCGGTGCGAGGAATGCGACGCGTGCCGAGCGGGTGGGCGGGCGCTGTGCTCGCCGGGCTGGGCCGCAAACGGTGCTGGCACGCTGCTCTCCGGCGCTCGCCGCCTGAAGTGGGACGGCCGCGAGGTGCACCACCACTGCGGCGTTTCCGGGTTCGCCACGCACGCCGTGGTCGACCGCCACTCCGTCGTGCCGGTCGCCGACGACGTGCCGCCGGAGATCGGCGCGCTGCTCGGCTGCGCGGTGCTCACCGGCGGTGGCGCGGTGAAGAACGCCGCCCGCATCGAGCCCGGCGAAGACGTCACGGTGGTGGGCGTCGGAGGGGTCGGCATGGCGGCGGTGCTGGTGGCGCTGGCTTGTGGCGCGGGCAGCGTGACCGTCGTGGATCCCTTGGCGGGCAAGCGGTCTCGCGGCCTCGAACTCGGCGCGACGAAGGCGTTGACGCCGGAGGAGGCCGTCGAATCCGGGCACAAGACCTCGGTGGTCGTGGAGGCGAGCGGCAACGCGAAGGCGTTCGAGACGGCGGTTTCGGTGACCGCGCCCGCCGGGCGGACGGTCTCGGTCGGCTTGGCCTCGCCGGAGGCGCGCAGCAGCATCTCGCCGTTGGCGCTGGTGAGCGAGACCCGCACGATCATCGGCTCGTTCCTCGGTTCCGGCCTGCCCGCGCGGGACATCCCGGAGTACGCGGACCTGTGGCGGGCCGGGAAGCTGCCGGTCGACCAGCTGGTGTCGGGCACCATCGACCTGGACGACATCAACCACGCGATGGACGAGCTCGCCGCCGGGCGGGCCATGCGCCAGGTCATCCGCTTCTGATCCGTTTCGGCTGGCAGTTCGCGCCGAACTCCCGCGCAGGGCCCGCTGTTTCGCCGACTCGTGCTCTCGAGGTGCTTGGGTAAGGTCGCCCTGGTGTCCGCGCCGAACGCCCAGCCCACCGACACCGTGCTCAGGACGGGACGCCGTCGCCTGCTGTTCGGTGTCCTCTTCTCGGCGGGGCTGATCGCGCTCGGGCTCGTGGTGGTGCTGGTGGCGGTCAACGCGGGCAATACCGCATTCGGCCTGCTGGCGGCGGGGGTCCTCCTGATCTGCTGCGCCGGGGCGGCGTTGCTCCTGGTCCCCGCCTGGAAGCGGCGGCACGACTGGCTGAGCGTCGATGCCGCCGGGGTGTGGTGCTGCGATGGCGAAGAGCAGCACGTGATCGAGTGGCGGCAGCTCAGCGGCGTCTCCTCGCACTGGGCCGACGGGTCGAGGCAGACGGGGCGCATGCCCTCGTACAGCATCGAGTTGTGGCCGTCGGGTCCGATCGACCGGGACGACGCGGTGCTGGGCCGATTCGTGCGGGACGAAGAACCGGCCGAGCCGCTGGGCCCGGAATTGGCGGCGCTGCACTACCGGATTCCGCTGGGCCGCAGGGGATGCGACGAGGTGATCGGCGCAGTGCGCCGGCATGCGCCGCAGCTGTGGCTGGGGCAGGTGCGGGGCGAATCCCGCGGCACGCTCCCGTACGAGTAGGCCGCTACGCTGCGGCTTCGGCGACGGTGAGGCTGTCCTCGTAGATGTGGTAGCGGGTGATCAGGCCGCCCTCGCCGGTCAGGTGCAGGGCGAACGGGGTGGTGAAGGCCCGGCCGTTGGCCCTGATGACCTGCGATACCTCGCCGAGCACCACCGCGTGCGGCCCGTCGACGAGGATGTGGCCGAGGCGCACCGCGGTTTCCCCGGGGACGAAACCGCCCAGCATCGTGCGGAAGAACTCGGCGACGTCGGCGCGCGTCGTGCAGTGCCGGATCCACGGCACCGCAGGCGATCCGACGATCTTCCAGTCGACGGTCTCGGCGAACAGCGCGGCGATGGCGTCGGGGTCGCCGCCGGCCAGGGTCTGCAGGAAGTCGTCGACGGTTTTCCTGAAGTTCATCGCGTTTCTCCTCGGATCGGAACTGCCACGAGTCTCGTGGCGATGCCGCATCGCGTCGATTACCCCGCGGGTAATGGGAGAACTGCGCGGCACGGCGCCGCGGCAGCGGCTAGCGTCGGTCCGGTCCGACGGCGTCGCGAGGAGCAGATCATGGAAGAGCAGTCCGCCCGGGGGGACATCCTGGAGACGTTGGCCGAGCGGCTGGGCAAGCGCCAGGTCTTCGGAGAACCCGTGCGGCAGGGCGACACCACCTTGCTGCCGGTCGCCCACGTCCGCACCGGCGGCGGTCGCCACGGTCACGACGACGGCGTCGGCATCGGCGTGGATGCCCGCCCGGTCGGCGCGTTCTCGGTTTCCGCCGACGGCAAGGTCGCCTGGCACCCGGCCGTCAACGTCAACAAGATCGTCTGGGGCGGCCAGCTGGCGCTCGCCGCCGTCGTCGTCTCCTTCGCGATCGCCTTCCGCCGCAAGCGCTGATCCGCGGTCAGGCCTTCGGGACTCCGGCAGCGAAAGCCGGTGCCAGCTGCTCGAAGGCCCGGTCGATCGACTTCATCCGGTCCGCGTCGCCGCGCACCCACTCCCGGGATGCGGTGTCGAGGGCCGCTGTCGCCGCGTTGGTCAGCAGATCCGCGGTGAACGCGTCGAGTCCGGAGCGTTCGCGCAGGACATCGGCGACGTCCTGGCGCCACTGCTCCCGCTTCTGGTGCAGCCGGGCGCGCAGCGACTGCGTCGTTTCGATCAGCCGGAGGCTGGTCGCGTCGTGCTGCGAGGAGTGGATCTTCTCCGCCCAGCGGCGCAGCACGTGGTGCAGGCATGCCCACGGCGGCTGGTCGGCGGGCTGGGCGCGCAGGTCTTCGACGACCTGTTCGCCGAGCGCGTCGATCCCACCGAAGACGGCGTCCTCCTTCGACGGGAAGTACCGGAAGAAGCTGCGCTTCGTCAGCCCGGCGGCCCGGGCTATCTCGTCCACGGTCGTCTCGTCGAAGCCGTGCTCGACGAACATCTCCAGGGCCAGGTCGGCGAGCTCCGTGCGGACCGCACGTCGCGCCCGTGCCCGCAGTCCATCGGTGCCACTCGCGCTGTTCACGCACCCTAGTCTACTTTATGTCATCAGGTGTCAAACACGACATCTGGTGACATGGGAGGCGAGAAGTGGCGACGATGAGCGGCAAGACGGTGCTCGTGACCGGTAGCACCGGTGGGATCGGCAAGGAGACGGCGCGCGGCCTCGCGCGGCTGGGGGCCGACGTGATCCTGGTCGGGCGCAACGCGGATCGAGCCGAAGCGGCGGCCGCGGAGCTCCGGCGCGACACCGGCAATCCCGGCGTCGAGGCGCTGATAGCCGATGTGACCAGGCAGGATGACCTGCGCCGCCTGGCGGAGCAGGTGCGGGCTCGTGACGGCGGCCTGCACGTGCTGATCAACAATGCCGGGGTCGCCAAGGAAAGCCGGGAGCTGACCGCGGACGGCGTCGAGATGGCGTTCGCGGCCAACGTCCTGGCCCCGTTCGTGCTCACCCACCTCCTGCTGCCCGAGCTTCGGCGCGCCGGTCGCGGGCGGGTCATCAACATCGCCGGCGGGGTGCCGCGCGGCCGGATCGACCTGGGCAACCTGCAAGGCGAGAAGTCCTACGCGGGGCTCGCGTTCTACAACCAGACCAAGCTCGCGCTGATGGCGATGAGCCGCGCCTTCGCCGAGCGCCTGCGGGAGCCCGGGATCACGATCAACGTCGCGTATCCCGGACACGCCTACACGTCCATGAACAAGAACCTGACGACGAGCGCGTACCCGTTGGCGGCGCGGCCGTTGGTGCCGCTGCTGAGGATCCTCATGCCGGTCATCTACGGCGGTGCGGCGGTGGAGAAAGCGGCCGCTTCCAGCATTCGCCTGGCGTCCGATCCGGGGCTCGCCGAAGTGCACGGCGTCTACTTCAACAGCAAGGCCGAACGCGCCCCGTGGCCGGCGAGCATCCGCGACCGGCGCAACCGGGACGCGATCTGGGCGCTGTGCCGGGAGCTCGGCCGGATCGAGGGTTGATTCAGCGGCCGTCTTCGCGGTCGGCCGCCGCCAGGATCGTGTCGAGCAGGCCGGGGAACCTGGTTTCGAGGTCGTCGTGGCGCAGCGACAGCAGGTTCTCCCGGCCGGACGGCTGCTGCCAGATCACGCCGCTGTCCCGCAGCACCCGCCAATGCCTGGTCAGGGTCGACTTCGACACGCCTTCGACGATGCTTCCGCAGCTCTGCTCGCCGCCGGTGGCGAGCGCGCGGACGATGGTCATCCGCAGCGGGTTGGCCAGCGCGGAGAGGACGTCCTGCAGCTGGATCTGGTCGCGGTCCGGATGCGTGCCGATCACCTCGTCGAGTCTACGCAAAAGTACGCATGGACGTGAACTGACTTCCGTTCGATTGTTGACGCATATGTGAACTGTTCACTAATGTGCGTACAGTCAATCAAGATCAATCGAATGGAAGGGCCGACATGTCCGCGCTCTCGACATCGCCGCCCGACACCGGTCGCAGCCTGGGGTGGAGCCTGGCGCTGCTGGCCCTGGCGCAGCTGATCTTCTCGCTGGACCTGAACATCGTGTTCGTCGCGCTCCCGGAGATCGGCGCCGAACTCGGCTTCCCGAACCAGACCCAGCAGTGGGTGGTCGGCGCGTACGCGGTGTTCGCCGGCGGCTTCCTGCTGCTCGGCGGCCGGGCGGCCGACCTGTTCGGCCGCCGCCGGATGTTCGTCGCGGCCCTCGTCGTCTACGCGGCCTCGTCGCTGGCCGGCGGGCTGGCGACCGGCCCCGGGCTGATCATCGCCGCGCGCATGGTGCAGGGCATCGGCGGCGCGATGCTGCTGCCGTCGACGCTCTCGCTGATCAACACGCTGTTCGAGGAGGGGCCGCGGCGGAACCGGGCGCTCGCGGTGTGGGGCGGGGCGGGTGCCAGCGGGCTCACCGTGGGCGCCCTGCTGGGCGGCGTCCTGACCGAGTTCTTCGGCTGGCCCGCGGTTTTCTACGTGAACGTGCCGTTGGCCGGGCTGGTCGCTGTCGCCGCGCTGGTCGTCATTCCGCGCGATGCGGCCGCGCAGCGGGGGCGGCGCTTCGACGTGCCGGGCGCGCTGACGGTCACCGGCGGCGCCACGCTGCTCGTGTACGCGCTCGTGCAGGGAGCCGAATTCGGTTGGGGCGCAACGGATGTAGTCGTGGCTGCAGCGCTTGCGGTGGTACTCCTCATCGCGTTCGCGTTCATCGAGGTGCGCAGCGCGGATCCGCTGATGCCGCCGCGCCTGCTGCGCAACCGGAGCCTCGTCGTCGGTGTCACCGCCACGTTCGTCTACATGGGCACGTTCGGTGCGCTGCCGTACTTCCTCACGATCCTCTTCCAGCAGGTGCACGGATTCAGCGCGCTGCAGACCGGGCTCGGCTTCCTGCTGCCGGCACTGGCGATCGCCGCCGGAACGCAGCTCGGCGAGCGCGCCGCCACCCGGTTCGGCACCCGTGCCACGCTCGTGGCGGGCGGCGTCATCGGAGTGGTCGGGACTGCGGTCCTGGCCGTCGGCTTCCAGGACGGTGCGGGTTACCTCGTCGCGGTTCCCGGGCTGCTGGTCTCCGGCATCGGGCAGGGGATCACCTGGACCGCGATGTGGATCGCGGCCGGATCCGGCGTCGCCGCAGGGGAACAGGGCGTCGCGTCCGGCATGGCTTCGACGACGCTGAACCTGGGCAACGCCATCGGCATCGCCGTGCTGACCGCCGTCGCCTACGCCGGGCACGCCGCCGAGCCCGCCGTGCTGGCCGACGGCGGGCGGCTCGCGGTGCTGCTCGCGGCGATGGGGATGGTGCTCGGGGTGCTGCTCGCGTTCGCCTTGCCGCGCAAGGAGATCCGGTAGCTCAGGTGTCGATGGTCTCCGGGTTCATGCCGGACCAGGCGATCAGGCGGTCCGCGACCTCTCCCACCGTCGGACGGGACTTCGGGTCCGGGTCGAGGCAGGCGTCGACGGTGCGGGACAGCGCCGCGGGCAGGCGCCGGTGGGTGCGCAGCGGCGCGGCAGTGTTGTGCCGCTGCGGGTAGTAGCGGGTGCCGTCGTCGTTGCGCTCGCTGGAGGACACCTCGGCCCACGGCGTGGTGCCGGAAAGTGCCTCGTACAGCGTGATGCCGAGGCCCCAGGTGTCCGCCGCCGGCGTCATCTCGCCGCCGGCCGCCTGCTCCGGGGAGAGGTAGTCGAACGTCCCGGCCGAGCTGTGCTCGCCGATCCGGCAGGCGAGGCTGAGGTCGAGCAACACCGCCCGGCCGCCGACCTCGACCACGTTCGACGGCTTCACGTCGATGTGCACCCAGCCGCGGCGGTGCAGGTAGCCGAGCACCGAGCACAGCTGGATGCCCAGCACCGCGGTGTCGATCGGCCGCAGCCGCCCGAGCTCCTCGATCAGGAAGCCCAGCGTGTGCCCCGGCAGCGTCTCGGTGATCACCACCGGCCGCGCCGGCTCGTCGGCCTGCGCGATCTCGTAGCCGCGCACCAGGTGCGGATGCGTGAACTGGGTCAGCAGCACGCCTTCGTTGCGGAGCCAGCCGATCGCGCGCTCGTCCGCGGCGCGCTCCGGCCGGACGGTCTTGGCGATGCAGCGGCAGGACCGCTCCTCGCTCCACACGTCGTAGACGTCCAGTCGGCTGCCGCGGCGCAGGTGCCCGACGACCCGGTAGCCGGGGGCGAGCACGTCACCCGGCGCGAGCGGCGGCCCCGGCGGTCCCCAGTCCTGGTCGGGTTCGCCGTAGTAGTAGGAGCTCAACGAATCGATCAGCACCGAACCGAGCCGATTGCGCGGCGTCAGCTGTGGCTGCGACGGCGGTAGTGGCCGTGGCTGCTGCTGCTCGAGTGGCGACGGCGGCGGTGCCCGCTGCTGCTGTCGTACCGGCGGCGGTGCCCACCGCTGCTCGAATGCCTGCGGCGGTGCCCACCGCTGCTGGAGTGCCCGTGCGAATGGTGCTTCGCCGGTGACACCATCTTGAACAGCTTCGAAAGGTCCATCGGCCCAGCTCCCGCATCGATCGGTGGCCGCGCGGTCGCGCGGTCCTTTGATCATTGTTCCTGGATTCGGGGGCGCGGTCGAGGAGTTTTGCACCTTTCGCGAATTCGGCCCAATGGCGGACTCGTCGGCGGCGATGGCCAGTGGTATGACCATCGCCGCCGACGAGCGGTCATCGCCTGGTCACAGCGGCTGCTGGACCGCTGCGGCGGCATCGACGACGCCGTAGCCGTAAACCGGGTTGAAGACCCCGCGCAGCCCCACCAGCGGCGTGCGGGCGGTGGTCATCAGCGCCTTCTCGATGCCGTCGGCGTTGCGGCCCTGCGCGCCGAGCAGCGCCGCGACGCCCGCGACCTGCGGGGCAGCCATGGAGGTTCCGGCGAAGGAGTCGTAGTCGGCCTGCCCGCACTTCGCCGAACCGGCACCGCGCGGCACCGTCGACCAGACGTCGTCGTCGCAGCCCTGCTTGGACGCGCCGCCCGGCGCCGACACGGCCCTGGTGTCCAGCTTGAGGGCGAGGTTGGAGTACGTGGAGTGGAGCTCGTTGGCGTCCGTCGCGGCGACGCACAGCGCGCCGGACTCCCAGGCCGGGGTGTCGCACAGCGGAGCGGTCTCGTTGCCCGCCGAGGCGACCACGACCACGCCCTTCTCGCGGGCGTAGGCGATGGCGTCCTTCGTCTCGTTGGCCAGCCCGAGCAGCGTCAGGACCTGCGTGCCGGGCTGCGCGCCGAGGCTGAGGTTCACGACGTTCGCGCCGTGGTCGGCGGCGTAGCGGACGCCCGCGCCGATGTCGGCGAACGTGCCGGAACCGTTCTCCAGCGCCTTGATCGGCATGATCCGCGCGTCCGGCGCGACGCCGGCGATCCCGATGCCGTTCCCGGCGACCGCCGCGGCGATGCCCGCGACGTGGGTGCCGTGCACGTCGGTCGGCTGGCCCACGCCGTCCACGCCCAGCCAGTCGCCGTTGCCGCACGGCGCCGGCCGGTCGCCGCAGCCGGCGAAGGTCGCGCCCGGCACCAGCTTCGGCGCCAGGTCGGGGTGGCCGAGGTCGACGCCGGTGTCCACCACGGCGATGACCTGGCCCGCGCCGGTGCTGGTGGCCCACGCCTCGGGGGCCCGCAGCTGGGCGAGTCCCCACTGCTTCTCGCCGAGCGGGTCCACCGCGGACTGCCCGCTCGCGGCCGCCTGGGTCGCGAGGACCGATAAACCGACCAATCCGGCGGTGATCAGGGCCCGCATCCGCATCGAGATCTCCCAACTTCGGCAGGAATTTCGCCGGATCAACGAGCCTCGCCGGGAGCCGGTGCGCGGCGCGGGGCGGAAGCGGCCGTTCGCCGCGCCAAGTTCGGACGCTCGGCCCAACGCCGACGCCGGAAATGCCTTCCCCGCGCCGGATTTCCGGTTCCACCCGGAGGGTGGGTCGCCCGGCTGCGGGCCGTACCGGGGTCCGGGGTCCCGCAATTTCCATTGAAATCGAACCTTCGATTTCAATGGAAATTGCGGGCGACCTGGGGAGACCTGCGGAGGGGGAGCTCGGCAAACGCGAAGGGCGTCCTTCGCCGGTGCAACCGGTGAAGGACGCCCTCGGGTGGGGTTGTTACCTGGTGGATTCGGATTCCTGCGCGGACGTTCGCGGCTCCGGAACGGCGTCCACGCGACCGGCGTCGGCCTCGTCGCGGTGGTACTCCCCTGGGGCCGTGCCGACCACCGCGA
Organism: Saccharopolyspora sp. NPDC050642; assembly: GCF_040654735.1. Lineage (NCBI taxonomy): Bacteria > Bacillati > Actinomycetota > Actinomycetes > Pseudonocardiales > Pseudonocardiaceae > Saccharopolyspora > Saccharopolyspora sp. NPDC050642. Next base: position 167,199 of record NZ_JBFAIN010000014.1, read on the forward strand.
CCGTGTCACCGCCCACCGTCGGCTCCGCCTCCGCGGGCTGCTTCCGCCAGGCGTTGAACAGCAGGTTCAGCAGCAGGGCCGCGATGCAGCCGGTGCTGATGCCGGAGTCGAGCACGGTGCGCAGCGCGGCCGGGAAGTGCTCGTAGAAGTGCGGTGCGACGACCGGGACCATGCCGATGCCCAGCGACCCCGCCACGATCAGCGAGTTGAACGGGTCGCCCAGGTCGGACTTGCCGAGCGTCCGGATGCCGCTGGTGGTCACCGAACCGAACAGCACCAGCGCGGCGCCGCCCAGCACCGGCTGCGGGACCAGCGAGACGACCGCGCCGACCACCGGGAACAGGCCCAGCAGCACCAGCACACCACCGGCGGTGGCGACCACGTACCGGCTGCGGACCCGGGTCAGCGCCACCAGGCCGATGTTCTGCGCGAAGGCGCTGCAGGTGAAGCCGCCGAAGACGGCGCTGATCGCGCTGCCGGCGCCGTCGGCGCGCAGGCCGGCCGCGATGGTCTTCTCGTCCGCGGGCCGGTCCACGATCTCGCCGAGCGCGATCATGTCCGCGGTGGTCTCCATCATCGCCACCAGCATCACGATGCAGATCGAGATGGTCGCGGTGATGTTGAACGTCGGAGTGCCCAGCGCGAACGGGGTCGGGAAGTTGAACAGCGGCGCCGACTCGAAGGTCTCGGTGTCGATCAGCCCGACCGGCCAGGCGATCAGGGTGCCCGCCACCAGGCCGAGCAGCAGCGCGATCCGGTTCCAGAAGCCCTTGAGGAAGCGGTTGAACAGCAGCACCAGCGCGAACGTCACCGCGCCGAGCGCGATCTTCTCCGGTGCCGCGTAGTCGGGCGCCTCGGCGTTGTTGCCCGCGATCCACTTGATGCCCACCGGCATCAGGGACAGGCCGATGAGCGTGATCACGGTGCCGTTGACCACCGGCGGGAAGAACCGCACCAGCCGGGAGAAGTAGGGGGCGATCACGAACGCCAGCACGCCGGCGATCAGCACCGAGCCGTAGATCACCGACAGCGGATTTCCCTGGCCCTGCTGCGCGACGATGGCCAGCATCGGCGCGACGGAGCCGAACGTGACGCCGTTGACGAACGGCAGCCGGGCACCGATCTTCCACACGCCCAGCGACTGCAACATGGTGGCCAGACCCGCGGTGAACAGGCTCGCGCCGATCAGCAGGGTCATCTCCAGCGGCGCCAGGCCCATGGCCTCGCCGATGATCAGCGGCGGCGCCACCACGCCGGCGTACATCGCGGCGATGTGCTGGATGCCGAACGCCAGCAGACGCGCCGGCGGCATTACCTCGTCCACCGGGTGGACATCGGTGGGTTTTCCGTTTCTGGTGCCGCGGTTGCGACGGGTCTTGAAGAGGGCCATAGGGGACTCCTGGGCCGCAGGGGCTGGTCAGATCAAGTCACTATCAGCGCCGGGTTTGTTCGCTGTTTCTCTTCATTGCCGGGAAATCAACCTTCGATCCACAATGGACCGATGGTTTTCGGGCGACTGCCGGGCGCCCGAAGCTCGGGTAGCAGAAGGGGCCACCAGGGAATCTCCGGTGGCCCCAACTGCAGGATCAACGGTGATCCTCGATTGCCGGTCCTCCTCGCGCGTGGGGAGGCCCGGCGGTCGAAAACTGCGAGAACTGCGGTGAACGATCAGAACTGCGGCAGGCTGTACCAGGCCTGCGGTGCTTCCTCGACGTCGTCGCGGGTGACGACGCCCTCGATCAGGCCGTACGGCCGGTCCGCGGCGAAGAACACCTCGTTGTTGTTCTCCAGCCCGCAGTACTCGAGGTCGACCAGGAAGTGGTGCTTGTTCGGCAGCGACAGCCGGACCTCGGCCACCTCCGGGTGCTTCTCCATCGCGGCCTTGCCCATCTCGTACAGGCTCTGCTGCAGCGCCAGGCTGTGCGTGGTGGCGAAGGCCTCCAGCATCGTCGCCCGGATCGACTCGAAGCTCTTGCCCCAGTCCACGTCGGTGTGGAGGTAGCGCCAGCGGGCGGTCACCGCGGTGGCCAGGATCCGGTCGTTGGTCTCGGCCAGCGTCGTGTACTTGTCCTTGGGGTAGCCCCAGAACTCCGAGCCGGTGGACTTGAGGACGATCAGGTCCTTCAGCCCGGACACCACGTGCGCCCGGTCGCCGTCGATGGTGACCGCCGTGGTGCGCTTCTCGTCGGTGGAGCGGGCGAAGGAGTGGTCGTGGCCGGTGCCGCCGACCGGGATCCGCTCCCAGCTGTACTCGTCGATGAGGATGCGCGCGCCGGTGATGCCGTCGGCCGTGCCGACGAAGTGCCGGCCGAGCCGCAGCGCGAAGTCCTCGATCTCGCCGATCGGCGCTTCCTTGGCGAAGGCGTAGACCGTGTTCTTCTGCGTGTCGGTCGGCAGGCAGTTGCTGTTGTCGCCGGTGAGGTGCACGTCATCGAGGTCGCCGCGCAGCGAGGAGCTGACGTTGAGGTCCTTGATGGTGTGCCGCGCGTTGTCCCGGTTCACCGAGACGATGCGGACCTCGGCCTTGCCGTACTGGTTGGGGCCCATGACGATGCCCATGCGGTGATCAGCTCCCTCGGTAGGTGGAAAAGGCGAACGGGCTCAGCAGCAGCGGGACGTGGTAGTGCTGCGCGGGGTCGGCGATCCGGAAGGTGATCTGCACCTGCGGGTAGAAGGTCGCGACGCCCTGGCTGTCGAAGTACTCGCCGGTCTCGAAGGTGAGCCGGTAGTCCCCGGCCTCCAGCCGGTCCGGGCCCAGGTCCTTGATCCGGCCGTCGTCGTCGGTGCGGCCGGAGGCGATCGAATTCCAGTCGGTGCCCTTGGCGGCCTCCAACCGGATCGCGACCCCGGCGGCGGGGGCGCCCCGCGCGGCGTCGAGCACGTGGGTGGTGACGGCACTCATCCTTCGATCACCTTTGCCAATCTCAGACGTGCGATCTTGCGGAGTTCGTCGGCGACGATCCGCAGCTCTGCTCCGGGCTCGTTGTCCAGCCGCGAGTGCAGGATCTCCAGCAGCTCCGCGCCGCTGCGACCGGCGGCGCAGACCAGGTACACGCGCCCGAACCGCTGCTCGTAGGCCTCGTTGCCCTCGCGCAGTGCGCGGGTCAGCTCGGCGTCGCCGCCGTCGACCCCGGACTGCTCGTTGCGGGAGAACTTGGCCGAGGTGTTCTCGCCGGTGGCGCGCTCGCCGATTCGGGGGTGTGCGGCGAGCGCGCCGTCGATCTCCTCGGGGGTCAGCTCCGGCGCGGCGGCGTCGGCGGCCTGGTAGACGGCGTCCACGTCGGCGAACGGGCGCCGGTCGGCGATGTCGGCGGCCCAGCGGGGGATGTCCAGGCAGGCGAGGAGCCGCTGGACGAGTTCCGCTCGGGGTAGGCCGTTCAGCCGGTCCGTTTCGGTGGTTGTTGACATCGCAAACTCTCACAGGATGTGCGGCCCCGAAGAGGTTTTCGGGATTGGCGGAGGCGGCGGACGAGAGTCCGAGCATGCCTGGGCTGTGCTGCGGTTGCCGGTCACGAGCTCCGGTGCGGCAAAAGCTACGACTGTGCTCAGCCAAGTGTCAACACTTTGTTGAAAAATCCTGGTCGCGCGTTGTGCGGTTGGCACAAATCCGGGCGAACCGCCCGGCGCGTGGAGGCGTGCGCCGACGCTTCGGCGGAGGGGGTGGGTCGGGAGCCGCTGTGGCCCGTGCGCACTTCGTGCCGCTCTGGCAGCAAGGGGTGTGACCAGCGGGAACGGGGCGCTTCGAGGTGCTGCCCGGGTTCAGCTCCGGTTGGTCTGCTCGCGGTTGAGGTAGTTGTAGACCGTGAAGCGGCTGACGCCGAGCGCCTTGGCCACCGTCTCGACGGATTTGCGCAGGGTGAACGCGCCGCGCTCCTCCAGCAGCCGGACGGCGCGCTGCTTGTCCGGGCGCGGCAGGTCCGGCAGGCGCCCGCCGAGCTCGCCCTCGACATCCCGGATCATCCGGTCGAGGGCGCTGGTCAGCTCCTGACCGGGCAGTCTGACCGCGACCGCCGGCGCGCCCTCCCAGTACAGGACGATGTCGCCGGGTTCGCGCTCGTCCGCGGGCACGGCGGTGCCGCCGATGTGCTCCAGCAGCGGAGCGAGCGCGTTGGCGAGCGGATGCACGCCGACCAGCCTAAACCCGGTCGTCGTCGGCATCGCCGACGGTCACCTGCAGGGTGATCCGGTTCGCACCGGTGCTCAGCACGGTTTCCATCACGGCGGCGAGCGCGGGCAGCAGCTGCTCGCGCTCGCCGGTGATCGAGGTGCCCAGCGGGCCGAATTCGGGCTCCAGCCCGGCGGCGAGCAGGCAGTCTCGGGCGGCCACGGCGTGGGCCGGCGGCTCGCCCTCCCCTTCGAAGGGCTCGGTCGTGAACTCAGCTCGCAAGATCATTGGTGTGACCTCCCGGTTGAACCGTATCCGCCCAGGTGGGGCCGCCGCGCAGGACTGGCTCTCCGCGGCTTCTGCGCTGGTGGGGCGGCCGTGGGTGACCGGTGGGTAACCGGGGTTGGGCGTTGACCGCCGACTCCCTTGTCGCTAATCTATCGTTGTACGAAATAAGACTTCCGCATAACGAAACTTCTCCCGAGGGGGTGCCGATGAATCCGAACCGCTACGACGTCAACCTCTCGATCCTGTTCACCGAACTGGACGTGCTGGACCGTCCCGCCGCGGCGAAGGCCGCCGGATTCGACAAGGTGGAGTTCTGGTGGCCGTTCCCGGTCGCGGTGCCCACCGACCGCGAGGTGGACCGGTTCGTCCAGGCGATCTCCGACGCCGGGGTTTCGCTGGTGGGCCTGAACTTCTTCGCCGGTGACATGCCCGCGGGGGATCGCGGCGTGCTGTCGAACCCGGACCGCGCCGGCGAATTCGCCGACAACGTCGACGTCGCGGTCGGCATCGGCGAGCGGCTGGGCTGCCGGGCCTTCAACGCCCTGTACGGCAACCGGATCGACGGGGTCGAGGCGGCGGCGCAGGACGACGTGGCCGTCGAGAGCCTGGTGCGCGCGGCGAAGGGCACCGAGCGCATCGGCGGCGTGGTGCTGATCGAGCCGGTCAGCGGCACGCCCGCGTATCCGCTGAAGACCGCCGCCGACGCGCTCGCGGTGATCGACCGCGTGCACGCCCAAGGCGTCGACAACCTGCGGCTGCTGTTCGACCTCTACCACCTGACGGTCAACGGCGACGACCCGGACGCGGTGATCGACCAGCACGCGAACGCCATCGGGCACGTGCAGATCGCCGACGCGCCGGGCCGCAACGAGCCGGGCACCGGCGAGATCGACTTCGAGCACTACTTCGACAAGCTCGACGCGGCGGGCTACACCGGCCACATCGGACTGGAGTACAAGCCGAGCGGCGCCAGCGCCGACAGCTTCGGCTGGATCAAGCGCTGAGCGCTCGTGAGCGTTCGTCCCGGTTCTTGCCGGAACCAGCGCTCACGAGCGGCGACAACCACGGAGGTACCACAACCATGAGCAAGGTCGGATTCATCGGGCTGGGCATCATGGGCGGCCCGATGGCGGCCAACCTGGTCAAGGCCGGCCACGAGGTCACCGGCTACAACCGCAGCCGGGCCAAGGTCGACCAGCTGGTCGCCGACGGCGGCAAGGCCGCGGCGAGCGTGGCCGAGGCCGTCCGCGACGCCGAGATCATCTTCACCATGCTGCCGGACTCGCCGGACGTCGAGGCCGTCGTGCTCGGCGAGGACGGCGTGCTGGCCAACGCCAAGCGGGGCGCCCTCCTCATCGACTGCAGCACGATCCGTCCCGACGTGTCGCGCCGCGTCGCCGAAGCCGCCGCCGAGAAGGGCGTGCAGGCGATCGACGCGCCGGTCAGCGGCGGCGAGCCGAAGGCGATCGACGGCACGCTGTCGATCATGGTCGGCGGCGAGGCGGACGCCTTCGCCGCGGCCGAGGCCGCGCTGGGCGCGGTCGGTACCACGATCGTCCACGTTGGACCCGCCGGAGCCGGGCAGACCGTGAAGGCGGCCAACCAGCTCATCGTCGCGGGCAACATCGGGCTGGTAGCCGAGGCCCTGGTGTTCCTGGAGGCGCACGGCGTCGACACCGAGGCGGGGCTGAAGGTGCTCGGTGGCGGGCTCGCCGGCAGCACCGTGCTCGACGCCAAGGGCGCGAAGATGCGCAACCGCGAGTTCGCCCCGGGCTTCCGGCTCGAACTGCACCACAAGGACATGGGCATCGTGCAGGCGGCCGCGCGCGACGCGGGCCTGTCGATCCCGATCGGTTCGCTGGTGAGCCAGCTCGTCGCCGCGGCCGTCGCGCAGGGCGACGGCAAGCTCGACCACTCCGGTCTGCTCAAGCAGATCACGCAGCTCAACGGCCGCGACTGAGACCGCGGTGTCGCGCGGGGAGTTCCTCGTCTCCTGCGGCCACGGCCCCGCGCGACACCGCCACCCCACTCCTCAGGTCCGCAATTTCAATGGAAATCAGAGGTTCGATTTCCATTGAAATTGCGGAAGAACTCGCCCGGCCGGGCGATCTCGAAGCAAGACGGTCACGGGTCAGCGGTTCCAGCGCCGCCAAGCAACCAAAACCACTGACCCGTTCCCAACAAGGTGCGCCTCGAAAGCGCGGCACCCGAGAGGAAGTCTTACACCATGCCCAAAGTTCCTGTCATGCAGGCCGTCGTCGACGTGCTGAAGTCCGAGGGCGTCGACATCACCTTCGGCTGCCCCGGCGCGGCGATCCTCCCGCTGTACGCGGCGATGGAGGACAGCGGCATCAAGCACCTGATCGTCCGCCACGAAGAGGGCGCGACCCACATGGCCGACGGCTGGGCGCGCACCAACGGCAACGTCGGGGTCGCCATCGGCACCTCCGGCCCGGCGGGCACCAACATGATCACTGGCCTCTACACCGCGCAGGCGGACTCGATCCCGATCCTGTGCATCACCGGCCAGGCGGTGTCCACCAAGCTGCACCAGGAGGCGTTCCAGGCGGTCGACATCGTCGACATCGCCAAGCCCGTGACGAAGTGGGCGGTGCAGGTCAAGGAGGCCGCGCAGGCGCCGTGGATCTTCCGCGAGGCGTTCCGCATCGCGCGGTCCGGCCGCCCCGGCCCGGTGCTGATCGACCTGCCGCTGGACGTGCAGAAGCAGGAGATCGAGTGGGACCCGACGCTGGACGCCCCGCTGCCGATCCCGGCCGTCGAGCCGCACCTGCCGCGGGTCGAGCGCGCGCTGGACCTGCTGCTGGAGGCCGACCGGCCGCTGATCCTCGCCGGTGGCGGCGTCATCCTCGGTGACGCCCACGAGCAGGTCCGCGAACTGGCCGAGCTGCTCGGCGTCCCGGTGCAGATCACGCTGATGGGCAAAGGTTCCTTCCCGGAGGACCACGAGCTGTTCGCCGGCATGACCGGTATCCAGACCAGCCAGCGCTACGGCAACCAGTCGTTCCTGGAGGCCGACCTGGTGCTGGCGCTGGGCGCCCGCTTCGGCGACCGGCACACCGGTGCCCTGGACACCTACCGCGGTGAGCGCAAGTTCATCCACGTCGACATCGAGCCCACCCAGATCGGCAAGGTCTTCGGGCCGGACCTGGGCATCGTCTCGGACACCCGGCTGTTCCTGGACGCGCTGATCGAGGCCGCGCGCAAGCGCAACGCCAAGAAGGACTACTCCGAGTGGGTCTCCCGGGTCGGCGTGCTCAAGCAGACCCTGACCCGGCCGGACGACTACGACACCGTGCCGATCAAGGCGCCGCGCGTGTACCGGGAGATCAACCAGATCTTCCCGCCGGAGGCGTACTTCGTCACCGCGATCGGCCTGTACCAGATCTGGGGCGGGCAGTTCCAGACCGCGCACCTGCCGCGGCACTACCAGGTGTGCGGCCAGGCCGGTCCGCTCGGCTGGGAGATCCCGGCGGCGATCGGCGTGAAGTCCGCCGAGCCGGACGCCGAGGTCGTCGCGGTGGTCGGTGACTACGGCTTCCAGTTCCTGGTCGAGGAGCTGGCGGTGGCCGCCCAGTACAACGTCCCGTTCGTGATCATCATGCTGAACAACGAGTACCTGGGCCTGATCCGCCAGGCCGAGGGCGACGCGTTCGGCATGAAGACCGAGGTGGACATCCACTACGACGAGTACGGCACGGACAACGTCAAGATCATGGAGGCCTACGGCTGCTCCGGCCGCCGGGTGTTCGAGCCCGGCGACCTGGCCGACACCATCGAGTGGGCCCGCAAGGAGGCTGTCGCCACCAGCCGCCCGGTCCTGGTCGAGGTGATGATCGAGCGGGAGGCCAACACCGCCCGGGGCATCCGCATCGACGCCATGATCGAGCCGGAGCCGGTGCCCAACGCGTGATGGTCCTCGGGGTGCGGAGGCTGGCCGACGCGTACGGGAACCGCGTCGGTTGGTCCTGTCACACACTCCCGCACCCCAGGCGGGGCTTCAGGGCAGCCCTGCGCGAGGTGCGCTCGCCGGCGACGCGCGGTGGCGTGGTCGGCGAGCGTGCCCCGCATTTCCCACGGACGGGGTCCTCGGGTGGAATATCCGTAAGACCCCTTGGTGTCCTCCGCCGGGTTCGTGCCGGGCGTCCCGGCGGAGGATGCCGCCCTAGCGATCGGAGTTGGTTGTGCCAGGACCCGTCCTCATCGCGCCGGACAAGTTCAAGGGCTCGCTGACGGCGCCGCAAGTCGCCGAGGCGGTGGCCGCCGGGCTGCGCCGGGCCCGCCCCGACGCGCAGGTGCGCTTGGCGCCGGTGGCCGACGGCGGGGATGGCACCGTGCAGGCCGCGCTGGCCAGCGGATACGCGCCGATTCCGGTGCGGGTCGCGGGCCCGGTCGGCGAGCCGGTGGACACCGAGATCGCGATCAGCGGCGACACCGCCGTGGTCGAGCTGGCCTCGGCCTCCGGGCTGGCGCTGCTCGACCCGGAAGAACTCGCCCCGCTGGCGGCCTCCAGCGAAGGCACCGGCGAGGCGATCCTGATGGCTTTGGACGCGGGAGCGCGGACCGTGGTGCTCGGCGTCGGTGGCAGTGCGAGCACCGACGGCGGCGCCGGAATGCTCACCGTCCTGGGGGCGCGGGTCTTGGACGCTGCGGATAACCCGTTGCCCCCAGGCGGTGGACCACTGGGCCGAGTGGCCACAGTGGACCTTTCTGGCCTGGACCCCCGGCTGGCCGAAACCGAATTCATCCTCGCGTCCGATGTGGACAACCCGCTGCTCGGCGAGCGCGGTGCGGCGCACGTGTACGGGCCGCAGAAGGGCGCGGACCCGGAACAGGTCCGCTTCCTGGACGAGGCGCTGGGCAACTGGTCGCGCGCGGTGTTGGCCGCGGGCGGCCGCGACGTCGCCGAACAGCCGGGTGCCGGGGCGGCCGGCGGCGTCGGCTACGGGGCGCTCGCGGTGCTGGGCGCGCGGATGCGGCCGGGCGTGGACGTGATCCTGGAGCTGATCGACTTCGACCGGCAGCTCGAGGGCGCGGGCCTGGTGATCATCGGCGAGGGCGCCATCGACGAGCAGACCCTGCACGGCAAGGGCCCGGCCGGGGTCGCCGCCCGAGCCCGCGAAGCGGGCGTGCCGGTGGTGGCGATCGCGGGACGTTGCGACCTGACGCCGGAGCGCCTCCGCGAAGCGGGCGTCGAAGCGGCGTACGCGCTGACCGACATCGAGCCGGACCCGCAGCGCTGCATCCGCGAAGCGGCCACGCTACTGGTCGACCTCGGTGAACGCCTCGCCCAGGAGCACCTGTAGGAGCCATTCCGAGGCAGCAGGAGATTCCCCGATTTTGCCTAAGATCGGGAACCTCACCGGGCATCGCGCCAGGTGAGGTTTCCGATTTCGCCTGAAATCGGGAACCCGTGTGCCCGTGCCGCAGCGGGGAGAACGCCCGATAATTGGGCGTTTCTGGCCGCGGGGGTCGCCTTCTGGAGGGGCTAGGCTTCGAAGAGGAGGCGGAGGGCCGTGTCCCTGTTGTGGTGGATGTGGCGGATCGCTTCGGCCGACGCTCGGTCCGGGTCGCCGGAGGCGATCGCCTCGTAGAGGTTCGTGTGCTCCAGGCACAGCTCTTCGGGGTCGTCGACCTGCCGGAACAGCCAGTGCAGGCGGCCCTGGAGCGGGTCCAGCATGCCCGCCAGCAGGTGGTGGTCCGCCAGCCGCACGATCTCGTCGTGGAAGTCCCCGTTCGCCTTGCCCACCGCCTGCAGGTCGCCGCCTTGCAACGCCTTGTCCGCCCGGGCGAGGTGCCGCTGCAGCGTCCGCAGGCCGCGCGCGTCGGCCTTGCTCGCCGCCAGCCGGCACGCCAGGCTCTCCAGCGCTTCGCGCACGTCGAAGAGCTCCTCGACGTCGCGGCGCTCCAGGCGTCGCACGATGACGCCGCGCCGCGCGACGTCTTCGACGAACCCCTCGACCCGCAGCGTGCGCAGCGCTTCGCGCACCGGCACCCGCGAGACAGCCAGCTCCGCGGCGAGCTCGCGCTCGACGATCCGGTCGCCCGGCGCGAACCGGCCGTCGATGATGCGGTTGCGGATCTCCTCGCAGACCTGGTCGCGCAGCGGCCGGTCGCGGGAACCCAACGGGACCGGCTGGGCCACGTCCGCTCCTTTCCCCTCAGCACTCGCCCAAAGCGTAGTCAGTCGCATCCCCGGGCGTGATCCGCAGTTTCAATTGAAACTGCCACCCCGGGGAGTGGGGGGCGCAGTTTCAATTGAAACTGCGCCCCCACCCGTCACGGGCCGGCGGGGGACGGTCGGCCGGGTTCCGAGAACGGGTAGCGGTTGCGGAAGTCCGCCGCGGCCTCTTCGAAGGTGACGAAGCGGACCCCGTCCAGGGAACGCCAGTGGTCGATGAGCCGTTCCAGCATCAGCAGCACCTGCGGCCGCCCGGAGACGTCCGGGTGCAGGGTGACCGGGAAGACGCCGTAGTCGAACTCGCGGTACACCCACTCGAACTGGTCCCGCCACAGCTGCTCGACGTCGCGCGGGCTGACGAAGCCGTGCGAGTTCGCCGCGTGCTTGTTGAACAGCATCGGCGGCAGGTCGTCGACGTACCAGTTGCCGCAGAACTCCACCAGGTCCACCTCGTGGCCGTGCTGCAGCGGCTTCATCCACGATTCGGCGGGACCGGCGAAGTCGATCTTCGTCCAGGAGTCGCCGACCCGCGCGTAGAACGGGTGGAAGTCGTTGTAGTTCTGGCTGTGGTCGTAGCTGAAGCCGTTCTCCATCAGCAGCGCGGCGGTGTGCTCGGACATCTCCCACCACGGCGCGACGTAGCCGCGCGGGCGGCGACCGCTGGCCTTCTCCACCAGCTCGATGCACTTCAGCAGCACGTCGCGTTCCTGCTGCTCGGTCATCTGCACGGGGTTCTCGTGGGAGTAGCCGTGCGCGCCGATCTCGTGCCCGGCGTCGACCACCGCCCGCACCTGGTCCGGGAAGGTCTCGATGGAGTGACCGGGGATGAACCAGGTCGTGGGGATCTCGTAGCGCTCGAAGAGCTTCAGCATCCGAGGCGTGCCGACCTCGCCTGCGAACACGCCGCGCTGGATGTCGTTGGGCGAGTCCTCGCCGCCGTAGGAGCCGAGCCACCCGGCGACGGCGTCGACGTCCACGCCGAGGCAGATCTGGATGTCCTTGCTCATTTGCCGTTCCTCGCAATCGTTCGGCTCGAGTCAGTGGTGGTGCCAGGACGACCATTGCCGCTCACGACCCGAGGCGGGGCGGGTCGTGAGCGGCCACCACCGCTCACGACGTCAGCAGGGCCCTGACCTCGGCTGCCGCGGTTTCGATGGCCTGGATGTCCGCCGGCCGCCAGTCGCGCTCCGTGAGGTTGTGCACCGACAGCCAGCCCGCCATGGCGTCGTCGACCTCGACCGGGGCGAGCATCTGGGCCTGCACGCCGTAGGTCTCGATCAGCGCCTGCGGCGGCTGCGGGTCCGCCCGGAAGTGCGGCTGCACCAGCGTGCGGCGGTGTTCCTCCAGCCACTGCACGGTGTTCAGCTTCCGCTGGTCCAGTCCCGGGTCGTGCTGGATCGCGCGCACCCCGGGCCCGGTGTCCTCCGCCGCGGCGAGGTCGACGCCGAGCCGCTGGGACGGCAGGTCGAGCCGCATCGTCGTCCGGTCGGCGCCGGTCGTCTCCCGCAGCGAGGCGCAGATCCGCTTCAGCGCGGCGCGCGTCGAGCCCGAGAGCAGCACGCTGCCGCGGTCGATCGGGACAGCGGCGCCGAGCACGTCCAGTGCCTTCCACAGCGTCGCGGAAACGCTGTCCAGCACCGGGATCCCGGCCTTCGCCTCCAGCTCGGCCGCGACGAACGCGCCGCGAAGGTTCGTGCACACCAGCGACACGGCGTGCACATCGGCGGCGGCTGCTTCGATCATCGAGGCCAACCGCTGTTCGGGGACGGAGCCGAAGCTGAAGTTGTCGGTGATGTCGAGCCGCTCGTCGTTGACGACCTCGATGCCTTCCGCGGCGTAGGTTTCGGCGATCTTCGCGGTGACGTCGCCGGTGTACGGCGTGACCAGGCCGAGCCGCGTGACGCCGAAGGCGCGGAAGGAGTCCAGCAGTGCCAGGGTCGACGTGGTCGCCGGCACCCCGCACGCCTCCGAGATCGCGGCGCTGACCTGCCGGTCGTAGTCGAGCCCGAGCCACGAGCCCGCGGTCCCGTTCCACACCACCACGTCCACGGCGGCGTCCCGGAGCAGCTCGGCGGCGGCCGACATCCGCTCCAGCGAGAACTGGCTGTTCTCCTTGTCGGACAGGGAGATCGCGGTGACCGGCAACCTGCTGAAGTGGACGCTCACGTCCTCGACGCCGGACAGCAGCCGGTAGGTGACGGGCTCCAGCACGGTGTTGGACGACGGCGTCAGCATTCCGATGCGTGGCATGTCATTCCTTTCATGCGGGGAGGCGCTTGGTGTAGTCGAGGGTGAGGACCGCGGCGGTCATGATCAACCCGGCGCCGACGAAGTAGAGCAGTGCCCAGGTGTAGCTGCCGGTCGCTCCGACGATGAAGCCCACCAGCATCGGGGTGAGGATGCCCGCGATGTTGCCGCTGAGGTTCATCGCGCCGCCGAGCGCGCCGGCGTTCTCCCGGCCGCCGAGCAGCGACGGCACGCTCCACATGAGGCCGACCCAGCGCAGGAAGAACAGCACGATCGACAGCAGCGTCACGGCCGCGATCGGGCCGGGCACCAGCGTCACGCCGAGCAGTCCGAGCACGACCGCCACGCCGGCGACGCCGAGCAGCGTGCGCATCACGACGTTGCCGTTGCGGCCGCGGGCCCGCCAGGCGTCGGCGAGCCAGCCGCCGATCAGCTCGCCCACGAACCCGGCGCCGAAGATGACGAAGGTGGACCAGCCGATCGTCTTGATGTCGAAGCCCTTGGACTCCGACAGGTACAGCGGACCCCAGGTCAGCAGCCCGTAGAACACGCCGTTGAAGCCCAGCCACGCGGCGCACATCGCCCAGAACGACCGGAACTTCAGGTAGCGGCGCAGGGGACGCCGACCGCCGACGGTGCCCGCGGCGCGGTCCTCGGCGGCGTGCGAGGTCTCGATGTCGGTGGCCTCGGCGTCGTTCACGGCCGGGTGGCTGCGCGGGTGGTCCCGGAGGTACCACCAGGCCCACAGGCCCATCAGCACGGTGACCGCGCCGGCGACGATGAACGCGGGCCGCCAGCCGCCGGTCGTCGCGATCAGCCAGGAGATCGCGATGCCGCCGACGCCCGCGCCCAGCGGCGCACCGGCGTCGAGGATGACCGCGCCGCGGCCGCGTTCCCGCAGCGGCATCCAGATGGCGTTGAGCTTGCCGCCGGCCGGCATCACCGGCGCTTCGGTGGCGCCGAGCAGGGCCCGCATCCCGAGCAGCGCGCCCGGGCCGGGGGCGGTCGCGGTGAGCGCGGTGGCCGCACCCCAGGCGATGCACGAGCTGCCGACCATCCGGCGCGGGCCGAAGCGGTCGATCAGCCAGCCGCTGGGCAGCTGCATCAGAGCGTAGGTCCAGAAGAAGGCGGCCAGCAGGATGCCGGTGAGCTCGTCGGAGAGCCCGAACTCCTTCTTGATCAGCGGCAGCGCCACCGAGATGGAGCCGCGGTCGACGTAGTTGATGGTCACGATCGCCAGGAGCAGCAGGAAGATCTTCCAGCGGACCCGGGTCGGTCTGGTTCCGGTATCCGTGAGGGTTCCCGATGTCTGTGTCACGTCTGGTCTCCAAGGGACGAGGAGGAGCCGGGCGATTTGGGATGCGGTATACCAAACATCGTGCTGAGGTCCATGTCAATACCTGGGAAAATACGAATCGGTGACCGGCGTGAAGAAAGGGTTTCAGGCCCGTCCGGGGAGGCCGCGCTGAATCGATGCTCCGGCGTCGCCCCTTGACGGCCGCGCGGCGCGTACCGTTAACTTTCCAAAAACGATAAGTATACTTCGCGATACGGAAAGCCATAGTTCAACGCGGCGAACGCTCGCGCTCAGCGGGCACCGCGCCGTTCTCCTGGCCGATCGGCGTGCTTCTCGCGAACGGTGCCGCCGAACCGCCCGGCGCGCCGCATTGGCCCGGTGCTCGCACCATGGGAACCGCGAGCGGCGCACCGCGGGTCAGGTCGGGGTCGATGGCCCGTTCGCCCCGGTAGAAGTGGCGAACGGTCCGTTCGCTCCATCCCCTTGACCGGAACCGCACCATGGTTCAACACTTTGTTGAACCACTGCCAGGAGGAGGTAACCGCGTTGCCCGAAGCAGCCAACGGAGCGTTCGACGTCGTGTTCCGCGCGCGACGGCTCATCGGCCCGAACGGTGAGACGTCCGGCAGCGTCGGCGTCCGCGACGGCCGCATCGCCGCCGTCGAGCCGCTGGACGCCCCGCTCGAAGCCGCCCGCACCATCGAGCTCGCCGCCGACGAGGTCCTGCTGCCCGGGCTGGTCGACACCCACGTGCACGTCAACGACCCGGGCCGCACCGAGTGGGAGGGCTTCGACACCGCCACCCGCGCCGCGGCGGCCGGCGGCGTCACGACCATCCTCGACATGCCGCTGAACAGCCTGCCGCCGACGATCGACACCGGCGCGCTGGAGGTCAAGCGCAAGACCGCGCGCGAGAAGGCCTACATCGACGTGGGCTTCTGGGGCGGCGCCGTGCACGGCAACCTCGCCGAGCTGCGCGGGCTGCACGAGGCCGGCGTGTTCGGCTTCAAGTGCTTCCTGCTGCACTCCGGGGTCGACGAGTTCCCGCCGCTGAACCCGACCGAGCTCGACGAGGCGCTGCGCGAGCTGACCCGCTACGACGGGCTGATGATCGTGCACGCCGAGGACTCCGACGCCATCGAGCACGCCCCCACGGCGCACGGCGAGACCTACGGCGACTTCCTGAACTCCCGCCCGCGCGGCGCCGAGAACGTCGCGATCGCGCAGGTCATCGAGCTGGCGCGGCGCATCGGCGCGCGGGTGCACATCCTGCACCTGTCGTCGTCGGACGCGCTGCCGATGATCGCCTCCGCGCGCGCCGACGGCGTCAGGGTCACGGTCGAGACCTGCCCGCACTACCTGAGCTTCAGCGCCGAGGAGGTCCCCGACGGCGCCACCCAGTTCAAGTGCTGCCCGCCGATCCGCGAGGCCCGCAACCGGGAACTGCTGTGGCAGGGGCTGGCCGACGGGATCATCGACTGCGTGGTCAGCGACCACTCGCCGTGCACGCCGGAGCTCAAGCGCTTCGACATCGGTGACTTCGGCGTGGCCTGGGGCGGCGTTTCCAGCCTCCAGCTGGGCCTTTCGGCGGTGTGGACGCAGGCGCGGGTGCGCGGCCACAGCCTCGCCGACGTCGTGCAGTGGATGTCCCGGAAGCCCGCCGACCTCGCCGGGGTGCGCGGCAAGGGGTCCATCGCGGTCGGCAACGACGCGGACCTCTGCGTGTTCGCGCCGGACGACGCGTTCGTCGTCGACGTGGGCAAGCTGCACCACCGCAACCCGGTCTCGCCGTACCACGGGCGCCCGCTGTCGGGCGTGGTGCGCGAAACCTGGCTGCGCGGCACGCAGATCGTCGGACCGGGCGTGGAGATGACCGCGCCGCAAGGCAATCTGCTCACCCGCCAGGGCTCGTAGCGAGTTCCGCTCCGGGGGTCGTGAATCCGCTGCCGGGTTCACGACCCCGGAGCGCGTTCAGTCCTTGAGCCGGCGGACCAGGTCGGCGGCGCTGGCCAGGGACAGGCCCGGCAGCTTCCGGCGGACTTCCCGGACCGCCGCGATCTCGTGGGTGCTCGGGTCGATGCCCGCATCGGCCAGCACCTGACGGGTCCAGCGGATCTCCTGCGGCTCGCCGTCACCGGCCTCGTCCAGGATCCGCAGCGCCCGCTGCAGGCCGGGCAGTTCCTCGGGGCTCGCGTCGTGGACGGCGCGCCGCACCGCTTCCCGCGCCTCGTCGAGATCGTTGAGCACCAACAGGTGCGCTTCGCGTTTGCCGAACATCTCAACCTTCCTGCACGGGACTCCGGGATCTGAACCATTCTCCCGCGCCCTGTCGGTGATCATGGCTACCCTTCGCCGCCATGAGCGATGCGGCGCACTCGCTGACCTACCGGCGGCCCTCGGTGCTCGACGGCGGCCGGCTCGGATTGGAGACCGCGGGCGGGACCGCGCTGGCCGGCCCGGCGGGAAATCCCCGGTTCTTCACCGGGTTCCTCACCGATGCCGCGCCCGCCGCCGGCGGGCTCCAGGCGATCGCCCGGGTCGCGCGATCCCGGTACCCGGAGCTCACCGGCCGACCGGCCTTCCGCGATCCGGTCGTCACCTGCAACGGCGACCGGTTGCGCTTCGAGTCCTTCTCCCGGTGCTGCGGCGTCTACGCGCGGCTGGACGTCCTCTCCGGCGGCCTCGACGGCGAGGTGTACGACCGCGGAACGACCAATGTGGACATCAACGAGCCGCTGCGCCGCATGCTCGCGCGCGTCGGCGGCCGCGATCCGCTGCACCTGTCGGTCGGCCCGGACGACCTGACCGCCACCACCCTGGACGGCTCGGTGGTGGAGAAGAAGGTGCCGCTGCCGCAGCGGTGGCTCCGCGGGTTCGCCGAGGTCCAGGTGATCACCGCCGGATTCGAGCCGCGCGCCGAGCTGTCCGCCACCGAGGCCGCGCGCCTGCTCCGATCGCTGCCGTCCCGTTCGAGCGGCGCGCTCTGGGCCGTGCCCGCCGGACGCTCGCTGCGCCTGACCGGCTCGCCGGCGCCCGGCGCGGTCTGCGTGGCGAGCCCCGACCGGCTCGAATCGCTCGTGCCGCTGCTGCGCTTCGCCCGGGCGCTGCGCGTTCACGGCCCGCAGGTCCGCGCCGGAAGCCATCCCGTCGCGAGTGCCTGGGAACTGGATCTGCCGGGAATGCGGCTGGTTCTGGCGCTGTCGCCGGGGCTCAACCGCGGGTTCTCCGGTGAAGGGGCGGTGCTCGACGCGCTGGCCTCGGATGACAGCGAAACCGACGCCGAGTTGATCGGGGCGCTGCTCGCTTTCGAACCGCGGGTGGAGGTCGATCTCCTCGCGGAACGCTCCGGCCTGCCGCAATCGAGGGTCCGCGACGCCCTCATCCAGCTCGGAACCGCGGGCCGGGTCGGCTACGACCTCGCCGAAGCGGCCTACTTCCACCGCGAACTGCCCTACGACGCGACGGGCCTGGAGGCGATGAACCCCCGCCTCCGCAATGCGAGAGCGCTCGTCGAGGCGGGCGCGGTGCACATCGACGGCGACACCGCGACGGTGGTCGTCGGAGACCACGCGCACCGAGTGCGGGACGGCCGCTGCACCTGCCGGTGGTGGGCGGAATTCGGCAGAACCAGGGGAAAGTGCAAGCACGCGCTCGCCGTGGACGTGGCGCGGAACGGAGCACGGGAATGAACTGGGAAGACCTGAAGGAACTCATCGAGCAGGGCGACCCGGACGTCCTCGCGGCCGACCTCGGAGAAATCGGCCCGGCGGACCGCCGCGCGCTCGCCAAGCCGCTGGCGGACTTCGAACGCTCGGTGCGGCAAGCGGGCTTCTACACGGCACAGCAGTTCTCGTCCATGCTCTCGATCGCAGGCGCTGCCGTGCTGCCGATGTCGACGCTCGCGCCGTGGTTGTCCCGCAACAGCCTCGACCGGCCGATGCGGCCGGACCACCACCGCGTGCTGAGGCCCTACGGCGCTCCGGCGTTCGACCACGTCCTGGCTCTGCTGCGCCGGCGGGACGTGCCGTGGCTGCCGCAGCTCGCCGAGAAGCTCGCGCAACGGCTCCGCCCGCGCGGATGGGCATCGAGCCATCACTGGCGGCTCATCGTTGCCATCGCCGGGGACGTCCTGCCCGACAGCGACGGATTCGTGTACCACTGGCCGGAGATGATCGGGCGCGATGCCACGACGATCGTCGACGAGCTACGCCGAGACCGGCGGTTCCTGGCACTGGTTCCACGACTGTTCGAAGTGGACGGTGTGGCCCGGCGGCTCGCGGACTCGTGGGCGCCGGACAGCTGGCCGAGCGCGCTGGCGGAGCTCGCCGCCACCGGTGAGGTCGATCGGCTGGTGCTGCTGGACGGGCTGCTGGCGCGTCTGCAGCGCGGCGGCAAGCAAGCGGACGTCGTGGCGCTGATCGCTTTGCACGACAAGCTCTCCCCGGACCTCGACGAGCTCGCGCCGCGCGGCGGCGACTACGCGGCCCTGGTGCCCGACAGCCACTCGACGGTCGCCGGGATGGCGCAACGGGAACTCCAGCGCCTGGACGAGGCGAACCGGCTGGAAGTCGACGTCCTGCTCGACGTCAGCCGGGCGATGTTCTTCCGCCCGGAGAAGAAGCTCGTCCGGGCCCAGCTCTCGTGGCTGGACAAGGCGATCCGGCGCGGTCGGGCCGAGGCGCTGGCGGTGCTCGGCGGCGCGTTCGGACACGAATCGGCCGATATCCAGGAACGCGCGCTCAAACTGGTGCTCAAGCACGCCGACGAGCTCGATGCGGACGTGCGCGAAGAACTCGCCGAAGCAGCTGCGGCGCTCCCGCAGGACCTCCGGGCGCGTGCGGCCGAGGCGTTCGGGGCGTCGGAGGCCGCGCCGGAACCCGCGCCGGTTCCGGTTGCCGCATCGCGCCCCGAGATGCCGCCGCCCATCGCGTCGGTGGACGAACTGGTCACGGCCTTCGCGCAGCATGTGCACGAAGGAGATCCGGCCCAGCGGGAGCGGATCCTCGCCGCGATGGTCGAGTTCGCGTTCGCCGACCGGCAGGCCCTGCGCCGCGCGTTCGCCCCGCTGCAGGAGCAAAGCCCCTGGTACGCGCCAGGTCTGCCGGACTGGAGCCAACAGCGCAATTGGATCGGTTCGCCTTCGGAGGGCAGCGAATTCACCGCGGTCCTGCGCGCCGCGACGGGCGAGTGCCGGGGCGATGTCACGAGCCCGATCCCGCGCGTCGACGAGATCCCGGGGGAGGCGGACTGGGAGGAGCTCGTGACGCGGGGCGTGGACTACGGCACCGTGTCGCTGCGCCGCCTGCACGAGATCGCGCTCGGGCTCGCGTACGCGCCCCGGCCGTACCTGATGTCCACGCCGACCGACGCGTCCGGGCTGATCGCGCCCGAAGCGCTGGCCGAGCGGCTGGAGAGGGCGGCGGAGCAGGGGTTCGAGCCGTGGGAGCACGATCTGGTCGTGGCGATGCTCCGGTTGCCCCGGGACGCCGCGATCGCCGACCGGGTGCGGGGGCTCGGTGCGGCGGGCGCGCAGGTCGCGCGGTGGATCGACGGCGGCGGGCTCGGCACTCCGGAGATCCGGCGCGAGGTGGTGCCGGTCAAGAAGTACGACTGGCGCGGCATGCACTTCGAAGACCGCACCCGCGTCACGGTCGCGTTCCCGGACTCGGCGGACCCCATTCGCAAGTCCTTCGACAGCACGGCGACCGGCCGGTATTCGGCCACCCTCCGCGAGCAGAACGCCACCCCGGATCTCGTGCCCGCACACCGGGATCTCAGCGCAGCGCACCAAGTGGCGGCTTTCGCGGACGGGGCGAAGGGGAGCGCGACGGTGCTGGGCCGCCTGGTCGACGCCTACGGCCCGATCGGCGAGGGGATGACCACGGTGCTGGCCTACGCGCTCGGTGCTCGGGAGCCGGCGGACCGCGCGGGCGTGGTGGACGCGCTGATCACCCTGACCGCCCGGGACGGGCTGCGCGGCGCGGACATCGCGCATGCAGTGGTGGAGCTGGTGGCGCGCGACGAGGTCGTGCTGGGGCGTGTTGTGCAGGCGGTGCGCGACGCGACGCGAGCCGGTCTCGTGGAATTTGCGTGGGAAGTGGTCGCGGTGCTGATCGAGGGCCTGCTGCCGGCCGACGGGGAACGCCCCCGAACGGCGCTCGCGGACCTGCTCGCCCTCGGCGTGGAGCTGGTCGAACAGGTCCGCCCCGCCGGCCCGGTGCCAGGAGTGGCGGCGATCGCGGCCCGAAAGGGCTCCAGCCGCTTCGTCAAGGAGGCCAGAAGGCTGCACCAGGCGTCGAACACCGGATGAGAGCCGTGTTTCCGCTGGCAAATGCCCGTGCGCGTTTTGCACGAAGTACGCACGGCTCCTGAGCAGCCAAGACATTGCGAACCGGGGAGCCGATGGACTGGAACACCCTGCGGGACCTGATCGAGGAGGCGGAGCTCGACGAGCTCGCGGACGCGATGCGCGGGCTCGATCAGGAGCAGCGGCGGGCGTTGGCGGAACCGCTGGTCGAGTACGAGCGCCGGGCGCGCCTGCCCGAGAACACCGCCGACCTGTTCCGCCGCTCCGCGGCGCTCGCGGTCGCCGGAGCGGGCGTGCTGCGAGTCTCGGAGCTGGCTCCTTGGCTGGTCCGCAACGAACTGGGCCAGTTGCTCGACTGGGCAGCCCCGTTCCCGGAACCGCGCGGGAGCCGTGCCGCGGATTGCGTCCGCGAAATCCTGATCGCCCGCGAAGCCCCGCTGCCGGCACTGGCGGAGAAGCTCGCGCAGCGGCTCCGACCGCGCGGCGCGACCGATCTGGACCCCTGGAGCCTCATCACGGCGCTCGCCGGGTACGCGCTGCCGACCGGTGATGGGTTCGTCTTCCACTGGCCGGCGGCGGTGGACTCCGAGAAGTCCGGCATCCTCCGGCACTTCCGGCGGGACCCGCGCTTCCTGGAACTGGTTCCGCGACTGTTCGAAGTGGACGGTGTGGCGCGGAAGCTGGCGCGGCACGAGGACGTGCCCGGCTGGCCGGACGCATTGGCGGCGCTCGCCGCCGACGGGGAAGTCGATCGGCTGGTGCTGCTGGACGGGTTGCTGGGGAGTCTGCAGCGCAGCGGCACCCGAGCGGAGGGGGCTCCGCTGATCGACCTGCACGACCTGCTGGCACCGAGCCTCGACGAGGCCACCGAGCGGGTCGGCGACTACGCGGCGCTCGTGCCGGACGGCCATTCCACGGTGGCCGGGTTCGCGCAACGCGAGCTGCTGCGGCTCGACGAGGCGGGCCGGCTGCCTCTGGACGTCCTGCTGGACGTGAGCCGGGCGATGTTCCTGCGCGCCGAGAAGAAGCTCGTGCGAGTGCAGTTGTCCCTGCTGGACAAGGCGATTCGCCGCGGGAACGGGGAAGCGCTGCAACCGCTGGCCGTCCTCTTCTCGTACGGATCGGTGGATCTCCAGGAACGGGCCCTGAAGCTGGCGCTCGAACACGCCGAGCGGATCGGCCCGGAGTTGCGGGGCGAACTCGCCGCGGCGGCGACCGCGCTCGCGCCGGATCTGCGGCCTTGCGCGGCCGAGGTGCTCGGAGCCGTCGGGCCTCGCACGGCTGCGGTTCCAGCGATGTCGCCGGTCCCGCGGTCGGAGATGCCGCCGCCGATCGCGTCGGTCGACGAGCTGGCGGCGGAGGTTTCGGCGCACTGCGCGTCATTGCACCGCGAATGGCTGATCGATCCGGTGCGGGTCGAGCGGATCATCGCGGGCCTGGTGGCGTTCGCGCACACCGACCGGGCAGCCTTGCGCAGCGCTTTCGAACCGGTCCTGGCCGCGTGCCCGTGGCTGTCGCCCGGCTCGCAGGAGCACAACGAATACCTGATGTTCCAGCTGGACACGACCCTCAGCGAGGTGTTCGACGAGGTCATCAAGGCCGCGCTGGGCGAATGCCACGGGACGGTCGGCGCACCCGTTCCCGCGAGCATCCCCGGCGAAGCGGAGTGGCTGGAGTGGCTGAGCCGGGACGTGGACCGCAGGTCGCTGTGGCTGTACCGGTTGTACGAGCTCCGGGTCGGGCTCGCCGTCGCGCCCCGGCCGTTCTTGATGTCCACGCCGACCGAGGCGTCCGGGCTGATCGCGCCCGAAGCGCTGGCCGAGCGGCTGGAGAGGGCGGCGGAGCTGGGTTTCGAGCCGTGGGAGCACGACTTGGTCGTGGCGTTGCTCCGGTTGCCCCGGGATGCCGCGATCGCCGACCGGGTGCGGGGGCTCGGGGCGGCGGGTGCGAGCGTCGCGCGGTGGATCGAATCCGGCGGCCTCGGCAACCCGGAGATCCGCCGCGCGGTGCGGCCGGTGGAGGTGGATCCCTGGGGCGATCCGCATTTCGAGGAACGCACCCGCGTCACCGTGCGGTTCCCTGATTCGGCGGACCCCGTCCGCAAGTCGTTCGACGACGCAGCGGCCGGCCGGTACTCGATGTACCACGAGTTCCGCTGGCAGCGCGCGGTCCCGAGCCTCCTGCCCGCGCACCGGGACGTCAGCGCGGCACACCTGGTGGCGGCCTTCGAGGGCGGAGCGCGCCGGGCCGGGCCGGTGCTCGATGCCCTGGTCGGCTGCCACGGTCCGGTCGGCGACGGGATGAACACGGTGCTGGCCTTCGCGCTCGGAGCCGGCGAAGCCGAGGACCGGGCCTGCGCGGCGGACGCGCTGATCGCCCTGGAGAGCCGCGACGGGCTGCGCGGCGCGGACCTGGGCGACGCGATCGCGGACCTGGTGATCCGCGACGAAGTGGTGCTGGGGCGCGTGGTGCGGGCGGTGCGCGACGCGGCGAGCGGGGTGCCGAGGGCTGCGTGGGAGATGGTCGCCGTGCTGGTCGAACGCCTGCTGCCGGCCGAAGGGGAGCGCCCTGGAACGGCACTGGCGGACCTGCTCGCCCTTGGCGTGGAGCTGGCTGCAGCGGCCGCGGCACGAGGTGGTTCGAGCCGTTTCGTCAAGGAGGCCCGCAGGCTGCACCAGGTGCTGAGCGCCACCTGATGGCACTGTTTCGCCTGGCCAATGCTCGTGCGTGTTTTGGTGCGCCACAGCACCCCAAAACACGCACGACCCATGAACAGCCGAAACGGCCTGCTGGCCGAGCCCCGGGCGGTGCTCCCCGCGTAACCCCGGTGACCAGGGCTGACGTACGATGAGTAATCGTGCTCGTCATTGCGCTGGACACCTCGACCCCCGCGGTCACGGCGGGGCTTGTCGCCCTGGACGACGGTTCGCCGCGCGCCCTCGCCGAGCGCGTCACGGTCAACCCGCGTGCGCACGGCGAACTCCTCATGCCGCAGCTGCTGGACGTCATGACCGAGGCCGGACGCGAACTCGGCGACGCCGACGCGATCGTCGTCGGCGCCGGGCCGGGCCCGTTCACCGGCCTCCGCGTCGGCATGGCCACCGCCGCGGCGCTCGGCCAGGCCTGCGGCCGCCCCGTGCACCCGGTCTGCAGCCTCGACGCGATCGCCGCGCAGGCCACCGCCGAAGGCCCCCTGCTGGTCGCCACCGACGCGCGCCGCAAGGAGGCCTACTGGGCCGCCTACGACGCCGCCCGGATCCGGATCGACGGGCCGCACGTCCAGCGCCCGGCGGACGTCCCGACCGACGGCTTCGCCGCGGCGGCCGGGGAAATGGCCGAGGCGCTGGGCATCGCCACCGTCGAGCCGCGCTACCCGACGCCGGTCGGGCTGGTCGCGGCGGCGCGCACCGCGCTGCAGGGCGAACCGGCGCCGCTGGTGCCGCTCTACCTGCGGCGGCCGGACGCCGCCGAGCCGGGCAAGCGGAAGTCCGTGTTGACCAGGGGTGGGAAGTGACCGACCGCGCCACCACCGCGCCGCAGGTGCTGAAGCTGCGCCGCAGCGACCTGAAGCGCTGCGCGGAGCTGGAGCAGGCGCTCTTCCCCGGCGACGACCCGTGGTCCTGGCCTGCCTTCGCCGCGGAGCTCGACCAGGGCCACTACTACGTCGGCGCCTACCTCGACGAACGCCTGATCGGCTATGCCGGGCTCGCCGTCGTCGGCCGCGCCCCGCACGCCGAGGCCGAGGTGCACACCATCGGCGTCGACCCGGCGCACCAGGGCCGCGGCGTGGGCAAGGCGCTGCTGCGCGCGCTGCTGGCCAGGGCCGACGAGAAGCAGGCGACGACGTTCCTGGAAGTGCGCACCGACAACGACGCCGCGATCGCGATGTACGAGAACCACGGCTTCGAGATCGTCGGGCTGCGCAAGCGCTACTACCAGCCGTCCGGGGCGGACGCGCACACCATGCGGCGGCCCCCGGCGGAAACTGCGGAGGCTGGGTAATGACTGCGGATCGAGTGGTGCTCGGCATCGAGAGCTCCTGCGACGAGACCGGCGTGGGCCTGGTCCGGCTCGCGGCCGACGGCACGGTCGAGCTGCTGGCCGACGCGGTGGCGTCCAGCGTCGACGAGCACGCCCGCTTCGGCGGCGTGGTGCCGGAGATCGCCAGCCGCGCGCACCTGGCGGCGATGGCCCCGACGATGCGCCGCGCGCTCGACGAATCCGGCCTCGAACTGTCCGATGTGGACGCGATCGCGGTGACGGCCGGGCCGGGCCTGGCCGGCGCGCTGATGGTCGGCGTCGCGGCGGCCAAGGCCTACGCGGCCGCGCTGGACGTGCCGCTGTTCGGCGTCAACCACCTCGGCGGGCACGTCGCCGTCGACACCCTCGAACACGGGCCGCTGCCGGAGCGCTGCCTGGCGCTGCTCGTCTCCGGCGGGCACACGCAGCTGCTGCTGGTGGAGGGCATCGGGGAGCAGATCACCGAGATCGGCTCCACGATCGACGACGCCGCGGGCGAGGCCTACGACAAGGTGGCGCGCATCCTCGACCTGCCGTACCCGGGCGGCCCGCCCATCGACAAGCAGGCCAAGCTGGGCAACCCGAAGGCCATCGCGTTCCCGCGCGGGCTGACCGGGCCCCGCGACGCCAAGTACGACTTCTCCTTCTCCGGGCTGAAGACGGCGGTCGCGCGCTGGGTGGAGACCGAGCAGCGCGAGGGCCGGGAGATCCCGGTGGCGGACGTGTGCGCGTCGTTCCAGGAGGCCGTGGCGGACGTGCTGACGGCGAAGGCCGTGCGAGCGGCGCGGGACCTGGACGTGGACACGCTGGTGATCTCGGGAGGCGTGGCGGCGAACTCCCGCCTGTCGGAGCTGGCGGCCCAGCGCTGCGCGGAAGCGGGCATCACGCTCCGGGTGCCGCGCCCCCGCCTGTGCACCGACAACGGCGCGATGATCGCGGCCCTCGGCGCCCACGTCCTCGCGGCGGGCGCCAAGCCGTCGCCCCTGGACATGCCGGCCAACCCGGGTCTCCCGGTCGGCACCATCGTCGTCCAGTAACCCGATGGTGTAGTTCTTCCGCAATTTCAATGGAAATCAGAGCTCTGATTTCCATTGAAATTGCGGACCCCCGGACCCCCCGGCCCCCCCGCCCCCCCCCCCCCCCCCCCCCCCCCCCCCCCACCCACCCCCCCACCCCCGGGGGGGGGGGGGGAACGGGTCGGAGGGGA